>DDVC01000252.1 GCA_002345145.1 Bacteroidetes bacterium UBA2322 | reverse complement strand
GTATATGGTAGTGAGTAGTCAGTAAGTGGTATCCGTAACCCATAACTCATAACTCATAACTCATAACTCATAACTCATAACTCATAACTCATAACTCATAACTCATAACTCATAACTCATAACTCATAACTCATAACTCATAACTCATAACTCATAACTCACAATTCACAACTCATAACTCATAACTCATAACTCATAACTCATAACTCTTTACAAAAACCAATGCCCAACTTTTTTGAGTTTTACCAACTGCCCGTAGCATTTAACACAAACCAAGCGCTGTTAAAACGCAGGTACTACGAACTAAATAGGCAGTATCACCCCGATTTTCATACCCAATCAGACACTCCGGAGCAGGAACAAGCCCTGGAAATGGCATCGGTAAACAATAAAGCCTACCAAACCCTCAGCCGATTTGAAACCCGAATGAAGCATATTTTAGAACTGTTTGGCATGTTGGTAGAAAACGAAAAATACCAATTGCCACAAACTTTTTTAATGGAAATGATGGAAATAAACGAAACCCTGATGGAACTACCCTTTGCCGATGACCCTGCCGCCACCGCCGCACAAACAGCACAAACCATTCAGGCAATAGAAGCAGCTATGCTAAACGCCATAACCCCGGCCCTTGCAGCCTTTGACCAAAACCCTCAACAAACCGAACTGCTCCAAGCAGTAAAAGAATTTTACTACAAAAATCGCTACCTATTGCGCATAAAAGAAAGTTTGCGTAACTTTGCACCGCATTAAGCCCAGATGGCGGAATTGGTAGACGCGCTGGTCTCAAACACCAGTGGGGTTAAACCCGTGCCGGTTCGACCCCGGCTCTGGGTACCGCATCTAAAACCCTGTTTCTTTTCCATAAGAAGCAGGGTTTTTCTGTTTCTCACCCCTTGCCAGCAATTTTTAGGTAAACCACACCAACCGGCTATGAAAATAACCCTGCTACTCACCGGTAAAACTACCGAACCACATATATACCAAGGACTAACCCTGTACGAGCAAAGACTGAAACACTACGCCTCCTTTGAGCTGCTTACCCTGCCCGATGCCCGAAACTTAACGCAGCCCGCCGCCATAAAAGAAAAAGAAGCCGAGGCGCAACTAAAACACATTACCCCTGCTGATTACCTCATGCTGCTAGACGAAGCAGGCAAGCAATTTACCTCCGCACAATTTGCCCAACACTTGCAGCAACTCATGAACCGAAGTGTGCGGCAGGTAAAATTTTTGGTAGGCGGCGCTTTTGGGTTTCACGAAAAAATCTATCATCGGGCAAATGAATCCATTTCGCTATCGCCCATGACTTTTTCGCACCAATTAGTGCGCCTCGTTTTTGCCGAACAACTCTATCGCGCCTTCACCATTTTAAACAACGAGCCCTACCACCACTAACCCCGCAAAAAAAAAATCTATTTGTCCTAACTTGCCTGCCTTTTCTTAGGGTTAATGGTTTTTTTAGTAACTACTTAGGTACTGTCTGCAATTCAAATTGACGGTGTAATAACAGACTAAATTGGTAAGATTTACGGCAGCAGTTAGCACACGGATAACACAGATGCAGCTGATTGGCACAGATTTTTTAAAAATGGCTGGTTCATGGCGTATTGGCAGGCTAACTTTGTGGTTATCACAAGTAATTTGGTTAAGACCAGACACAGGTAAGTAGATACATTTTTTAAACGTTGGCTTGTGTGCCGGTAAAAGCAAATTTGCCGTTTTGTTGGGGGGGGGTATTTTTTTACCGCCACCAACAACCGCATAGCCATTTGCACACAATAAAACTTCGCTCAAAGCTACTATGTATTGCACAACCCACCAAATTTTTTTGCCCTATTTTGCCCCAAAAAAATTACTTTGGTAATGCTGTGCATTATACGGTAAGGTATTATGTCATTCTTTTGTTTATTACTACGCTGTGTTTACCATTTTTAACCGCTTATTAGTAGTTGGGTCTTGCAAAAAAACCTAACTTAGCGCAAAAATTACCTTGTTATTATGGCGCTTGATAAATTTGGCATCGCAAAACGCATAGCACAAGAGTTGCAAGATGGGTATTATGTAAACTTAGGTATAGGCATACCCACTTTGGTAGCCAACTACATACCCCCCGGCATGACCGTTATTTTGCAATCGGAAAACGGATTGCTGGGCATGGGTCCGTTTCCTACGGAGGCAGAGGTGGATGCCGACCTCATTAATGCCGGCAAACAAACCGTAACCACACTGCCCGGCAGCAGTTTTTTTGATTCAGCCACCAGTTTTGCCATGATTAGAGGCGGACATGTGGACTTAACCGTTTTGGGCGCTATGGAGGTATCAGAAAACGGCGATATTGCCAACTGGAAAATACCGGGTAAAATGGTAAAAGGCATGGGCGGCGCTATGGATTTGGTTGCCGGTGCCGAAAACATCATTGTTGCCATGATGCACACCAGCAAAGACGGCGAGAGCAAGCTACTGCCCCAATGCACCCTGCCCATAACCGGCTTAGGCTGCGTAAAACGGGTGGTTACTGATTTGGGCGTTTTTGACATTTTGCCCAACGGCGGCGGTTTTAAACTGATTGAGCGCGCCCCGGGTGTTAGCGTGGCAGAAATAAGAAGTAAAACAGCCGGTAAATTAGTTGCCGATGACCATGCGCCCGAAATGCAGTTGTAGGACAGCCATGAGCAATTACCTTTTTTTTACACCATTCAAATTTATAGCGTATTTTCAGGCTGATAGGTAAGATTTTAGGCAGCAATTAGCACACGGATAACACAGATGGGGCTGATTTGCGCTGATTTTTGAAAAAATAACGTAGAGACGGGGTATGCCCTGCCTCTACTCCATTGGGTAGATGATTCACTTTAACCCGCGTTTATCCGTTTAACCCGCGTTATTTGTGTGCTTTTTTTACTGAAAACAGGAGGGATTATCTCCATTTACACATTAAATCGGGGCTGCACAAATGCTAATTGCAATGGAGATAGGCATAGCCCTGACATCATTTTTTGCCTAAATTGCACTTACTCGAAGTTTTCAGTAGCTAAGACAGAATAAATCGGCTCTGCGGTTACCCTTCTTTTACAAACTCCCCTATTTTGGCAATGGCTTTTGCAGCTTCGGGCAGGAGCGGAAACAGCGTCCAGTCATGAAACATTTGGTTGCCGGTGTAAAAAGATATATTGCCGCCGCATTCCTGCACTTTTTGGGCAAACAGGCGGCAATCGGGGTAAAACAGCTCGGCGCTGCCGCACAGCAAAAGCGTAGGCGGAAGGTTGTGAAGGGGCGCAAATAAAGGCGATACGTATTGATGAGTAAGGGGGGTATTGCCTGCATAAGCGCCGCGCAGGGTTTTTAGCGCCTGCCGGTTGAGCATGGCATCGGCTTTTTCTAATTCGTCAATATCGGGGTTTTCTAAGTTAAGGTCAAGGGCGGGCGAAATAAGCGCTAATTTATCGGGCATTGGCAGGTTTTCATCGCGCAGTTTAAGGGTTAGGGCGGTGGCAAGGTTGCCGCCGGCAGAGTCGCCAAGTGCAATTATTTGTTTGTGTTGAGGTCTTAAATGGAGGTAAATTTGCTGAATAAGGTTAAGTGCGTCAGGAAACACGGTTTCGGGCGCTAACGGATAATTTACCGCCACCAAGCGGCAGTTGGCAGCGGTGGCTATGCGCGCCGCCATTATCCAATGCAGCAGGTGCGGACCGCCTACAAATCCGCCGCCGTGCAAAAAGAGTATGGTTTTATCGTCTGCCGGCAGTGGCGGGGTTATGGTAACAAGGGGTACGCCGTGCATCACACTGCCGGCAAATTTACATTTACCCAGCAAAATGGGGTGCGGCGTTTGCAGGTTCATATCTCTGAACCACTTTACCGAGTTGGGTACACTGCTGTTGTTGGGCAGTTTTTTGGCGCGCAAAAGGAGGCGGTATAAGGAAGCGGTAAAACTTGGCATAATTGTTTGTTATTGGTAAGGAAAACAGGAGTTAACGGCTAATGTTTGCCAAACAGACTAAGGTTAATGCAAAATAAGCGCTTTTTGGGAAAAAATAACCCGATTTTGTACTTGTAAAACAGCCCAATACAAACCGGTTGGCAGATGAGTTACTTCAAAACAGGGTTGCTGTACCGATGATTGTAACACCGTTTTGCCCGATGTAGCCGAAATCAATAAAAACAGGGCTTCCGGTTGCAGCGCTGTAATACCGTTTATACAAAGCAACCGATGTGCCGGATTGGGGTAAACCTGTACCCGATGGGGTTCAAAATTGGGTAAGTTGTTGGTATTGTCATACCACTTTACCAACCCGCCTGCCTGCGTGCCCAGCCAAACAGCGCCGTTGGCTTGTCCAACAATGGCGGTAATATGGGCATCGGGCAAACCGGCGGTGGGGGGTATGGCAGTCCATTCATCGGTATTGGGGTTATAATAGGCAGCCCCGCCGGTGGTAGTTCCCACCCAAACATAGTTGTTTAACGGATTTACCCAAACATCGGTAGCGCTGTTGGCGGGCAGGGCGCTATTGGCTGTGGAGTAGGTAAACCAGTTTATGCCGTCAAATTTGCCTATGCCATCGGCAGGGGTGGTCATCCATTTTTGGTTTTGGGCATCGGTAGCTATGGCATTTAGGGTGTTATCGGGCACGCCGGAGTTTGCCAAATTATAGGCAAACAACAAGCCGTTTACATCGGTGGTAGCCAAACCGCCGTTTACCGTACCTACCCAAATTTGTTTTTGGAGGTCAAAGGCTACGGCATTTACGTTATTGAGTAATAAATCGGGACCAATGGCGGTAAACAGTTGCCAATTTACCCCGTCATACTTTGCCAATCCGCCCGATAATCCCAGCCAAAGGTTTTGCTCGCTGTCAAAGGCAATGCTTTTTACATAATTATCGGGCAAGCCGGAGTTGGCGGTGTTATAAATAGTCCAATCGCCATTGTCGTACCTTGCCAATCCGCCGTTAAAAGTGCCCAGCCAAACCCTGTTTTGGGCATCAATGGCTACGCTGCGCACACTGTAATGCGGCAGAGGTGAGTTATTGGGGGTAAAAACCTGCCAAACGTTGCCGTTAAAACTTGCTGCGCCGTATTCGGTACCTATCCAAAGCGTTCCTTCGGCGCCGGTGGCAAGGCACCTGATTTGGTTATGCGGCAGGGGCGAGTTGGCGGTGTTATATACTGCTTGCACCGTTTGGGCAAACAATGTAGTTACTGCCTGTAACAGCAGCAAAACAAGGGTTATATGTGGGGAGTGAAAAGTGAAAAGTTAGTTATTAGTTGTTAGTTATTAGTTGTTGTTTGTGCTGATTACCATTCCGATTTTGTTTCTCGCAAAGGCGTAAATTAGTGATTATTTCTTAGTACCCCCTATTAACTGCCGAATATCCACTAACCACTACTAACTCCGTTCTTTTTTGAGTCCTGCGGCGTAAATAATTTCTTCTACAATACCCGGGTCTAAAAGGGTAGTGGTATCGCCTAAATTAGTGGCCTCACCTTCGGCAATTTTGCGCAGTATGCGGCGCATAATTTTACCGCTTCGGGTTTTTGGCAAACCGCTCACCACCAATATCTTATCGGGTTTGGCTATAGCGCCTATGGCTTTGGTAACGGTTTGTCGCACTTCTTCCATAAAGGCATCGGTATTAAGTACCAGATTATTGCAAATAATATAGGCATAAATGCCCTGTCCTTTAATATCGTGCGGAAAACCTACCACAGCCGATTCTACTACTTGTGGGTGAAGGTTAATGGCGTTTTCTATTTCGGCGGTGCCAAGCCTGTGCCCCGATACATTGATAACGTCATCAACTCGCCCTATGATGCGGTACTGCCCCTGTTCATCGCGGCGGCTGCCATCGCCGGTAAAGTATTTACCCGGAAAAGCGGTAAAATAAGTTTGTCGGCAGCGCTCATGGTCGCCATAAGTGGTTCTAATCATAGATGGCCACGGAAACTTAATACAAAGCAAACCCTCTACGCCGTTTTGGGTAATTTCTTCGCCTTGGGCGTTTACCAAGCAGGGCTGCACACCCGGCAGCGGGAAAGAGGCATAGGTAGGTTTGAGGGGGGTAATACCCGCCAAAGCCGAAATCATTATGCCGCCTGTTTCGGTTTGCCACCAAGTATCTACAATAGGGCATCGGCTCTTGCCTATGTATCGGTGGTACCAGCGCCATGCCTCCTCATTTATGGGTTCGCCCACCGTGCCCAGCACGCGTAGGGTATGCAGGCTATGGGCTGCCACATGTTCCAATCCCTGAGCCATTAGGGCGCGTATGGCAGTAGGGGCGGTATAAAAAAGGGTAACTTTGTGCTTGTCGCAAATTTCCCAAAATCTGCCGGCATCGGGCCATGTAGGAATACCCTCAAACATGAGTGTAGTAGCGCCGTTGAGCAGCGGACCATACACAATATAAGAGTGTCCGGTTACCCAGCCCACATCGGCAGTACACCAATAAATATCGTTGGGTTGGTATTGAAAAACGTTTAAAAAAGAGTAAGCCGTATAAACCATATAACCGGCGGTGGTATGCACAACGCCTTTAGGTTTGCCTGTACTGCCCGATGTGTAGAGGATAAACAGCATGTCTTCTGCGTCCATAACTTCGGCGGGGCAATGTTTGTCGGCAAGTTGGGTTTGTTGATGCCACCAAACATCGCGCTCGGCGGTCATGTGGGTAAACTGCCCTGTGCGCTGCAACACAATTACCCTTTCAACAGAAGGAGAGGCGGCTAAGGCTTCATCTGCAATATCTTTGAGCGAAACTTGTTTATTGCCTCTGTAGAGTCCATCGGCGGTAATGAGCAGTTTGCAGTTGGCATCGTTCATGCGGTCGGCAAGTGACTGGGCAGAAAAGCCGGCAAACACTACCGAGTGCACAGCTCCAATGCGGGCACAGGCAAGCGCCGCCACTGCCATTTCGGGCACCATGGGCAGGTAAATACATACGCGGTCGCCCTTGGTTATGCCGTTGTTTTTAAGTACATTGGCAAACTCGCATACTTTTTCATGCAGTTGGCGGTAGGTATAGCTTATGCCCACCTCGTTGGGGTCGTTAGGTTCCCAAATAATGGCGGTTTTATCGGGTTGTGTAGCTAAGTGTCGGTCTAAGCAATTTTCGGTAATGTTCAGTTTTCCGCCAACAAACCATTTTACATCGGCATTTTCCATACTGCCTTGCATAATGGTATCCCATTTTTTGTGCCATACAAATTGGTTGGCTATGGTTGCCCAAAACTGTTCGGGGTTTTTTACACTTTGCTCGTAGGCAGCCAAATACTGTTCAAAGGTGGTTATTTGCATAGACATAGATGAGGAAATTAGGCTGATTAAACAACAATTGGGCTCAAAACAGTTTACCCAATGAGTTTGCTTTAAGGGGTGGGTAAACTTTGGGTCAAAATTACTGCCTAAATTGGTATATACTGCCTGCTGCCCTATAAAAAAGCAAGACAAGAATTAGGTAAATGGTCATACAACTGCACACTGAACACCTGTAATGGCGCTGCATATATGTTAGTTAAATGATAAATTTGTTGATATTAATTGGGAAAAACTAAGTTTTTCAACTTTTTTTGGTGAGTAATCGGAAAATTCTTCCTATTTTCAACCCCACAAAACAGTCATGCTTCCATACCACTATTGATTACAAGGTTTAATGGGGGCAAAACGCACATTCAAAACAACACCTAACAAACAAACACAGGCTATGGTAAATTTGTACACTAAAAAACAACTATGGTATGGTATTTTCCTGATTTTTGTAGGATTAACCGGATTAAATAACATTCTTTATGCCCAACCCGGCGTATGTAACGGCGGCGGCTGCACGGGCGGTACTTCTTGGGGTGTAGTGCAATCCACTACCTCTAATACATTTGTTCCGGCGGTAGGAATAACCTTTGCCGGCGAGTACAATACCTATAATGTTACCGCCGGTCAAACTTATGAGTGGTCGTTGTGTACGGCAGATGGGGCGCTAAACCCTACCGGCGACGCTACTCTTACGCTGCAAAATTCATCGGGCGGTATTATCTGTTATTCTGATGATGTTTGTGGATTAGCGCCTAAAATTCTTTGGACAGCAACTTTCACCGGACAAGTTAGGGTATTGGTAGCACAGTGGATACTATTTTTGGGAGGCTGTAACTCAAATACCAACTCCCATACGGTAGTTTGGCGCTGCGTAACTTGTGGCAGTGGGGGATTTAACCCTTGTCTTTCTAACCCCAACATCTCGGCTTGTGGAGTTAGTACTACTGCCAATATAGCAACAGGAAGCGGTCTTTACAATCCACCCACTACTACCTGTGGATTTAACACACCCGGTCAAGAACAAATTTACACATTTACCCCCAGCGTGTCTGGTCTTCACCAAATTGCGCAAACGAGTTCTTTTGGCTACATTGACTATTTTTTTAAGCCTGTTTCTGGGGGTTGTAGCGGTACGGGTTGGACTTGTATCCAAGACCTTATAGGGACGAATGTTTCCTCTACCGGCACCTTTAACCTCACTGCGGGTGTTCAGTACTATATTTTGCTTGACCCTGAAACAACGCTCGGAGGGTCGGTTAATTTCTCTATTCAGTGTCCCGTAGTTTGTACCTACACCGTGCCATTTAGCGGCAGCAATTCTATTACCACCTGCTCAGGTAACATCTGCGACCATGGAGGAACGGGTAATTATAGTAACTCTGCCAATGGGTTTACCATTATTAACCCTTCTGTTTCCGGAAGCTTGGTACGCCTCACATTTAACAGTTTCAGCACAGAGTCGGGTTTTGATTTTGTTACGGTATATGATGGGGCGGGTACTGGCGGAACGGTGTTGTTTGGACCCTCATCGGGCTCAGGGCTGCCACCCGTTATCACTTCTTTATCGGGTCCGCTTACCATACTATTTACCTCCGATGGCTCGGTTATTGGTGCCGGTTTTAACGCTACTATCACATGCATATCTTCGCCGGCACCCACTGTTACCGGTTTCAGCCCCACCGGCGGTTGTATTGGCACACAAGTAACCATTACGGGCACTAATTTTACCGGCGCTACACAGGTGCGGTTCAATGGGGTTTTGGCAGCGTTTACGGTGGTAAACAGCACTACCATTACCGCCACCGTACCTGCCGGCGCTTCATCGGGGCTTATCAGTGTAACCAATGCAAGCGGCACCGGCAGCAGCGCCAATGCCTTTACAGTAAATACTACACCCATTGTAAGCGCCGGCTCAAATACTACCATTTGCCCGGGCACTAGTACTACGCTCAATGGCAGTGCATCGGGTGCGCCTCCTATATCCTATTCGTGGTCGCCCACTACCGGGTTGAGCAATCCTAACATAGCCAATCCGGTGGCATCGCCCACCGTTACTACTACTTATACGCTTACCGCTACATCAAATGGCTGTTCTGCCAGCAGCTCTGTTACCATATTTGTACAAGACAACCAGCCGCCTGCCATCACTTGCCCCGGTAATCAAACACTGACAGTATTCCCAAATACTTGTTTCTCCTCCATTTTTTACGGCGCACCGGTAGGCACCGATAACTGCCCCAACCCTGTTACACAGCAAATTTCGGGCGTGGCTTCGGGTGGTATTTTTCCTTTGGGTACCACTACCAATACCTTTTTAGTTACCGATGCCGCCGGATTAACCGCACAATGCAGTTTTAATGTTACGGTTACAGACAATTTCCCCCCTGTTGCCAATTGTCAGAATGTAACCGTTCAAATAAATCCGGGCGGAACAGCATCGGTTACAGGCGCACAGGTAAATAATTCCAGTACCGATAACTGTTCGGTAGCATCAACAACCATTATTGCCGGCACTACCAACTATACTTGTGCCAATGTGGGTGGCGTTTTTACCGTTACCCTTCGGGTAACCGACTCATCGGGCAATACCGCCACCTGTAATGCCAACGTAACCGTAACCGACCCCAACAGCAATTGCTGTGCTGCGCCTCAGGCTTTTTGCCAGTTGGCACCGGTATTGCAGTTGAGCCCTGCCGGAACAGCCACTTTAACGCCGGCGGTGGTAAACAATGGCAGTACTGCTCCCTGCGGTTTGCAATCGTTAACGGTTACGCCCACCAATTTCAACTGCACCCATGTTGGCACGCCGCAATTGATTACGCTCACCATTACCGATATTAACAACGCCTCGTCTTCCTGCCAAACCAACCTTACAGTGGTGGACGTTACGCCGCCATTGGTAAACTGCCAAAACACCAGTGTCATTTTATCGGGAAGCACGGCAAGTATCACCACATCAAGTGTTTACGCATCGGGCAGCGATAACTGTAACGTATTCAATTTAGTATCGGTTTCGCCTAGTACTTTTACCTGTGCCAATGTGGGCAACAACACCGTAACCCTTACTGTAAACGATGGGAAGGGAAACACCGCCACTTGCAGCGCAAATGTACAGGTAAACGACTTTACCCCACCTACTGTAACCTGTAAAAACATTACGGTTAATTTGTCGGGTACATCGGTAACTCTCACCCCGATGGCAGTTTATGACTCCGGCGCTGATAATTGCGGCACGGTCAATCTGATTTCCGTATCGCCTTCCACCCTCACCTGTGCCCAGTTGGGTTTTTCTATGGTAACACTTACGGTAAACGATGGCAACGGCAACAATGCCAACTGTAATGCCTTTGTAAACCTTATAGACATAACCCCGCCGGTATTTACCTCCTGCCCCACTAATTTTACGGTTGGCGCCGATGCCCAGTGCATTGCCATAGCAACATGGACAGAACCCGTTGTTTCCGATAACTGCTCGGCTACCTTACAGCAAACCGAAGGTTCGGCAAATGGAGATTTTTTCGGGTTCGGTGAATCAACGGTTACTTATGTAGCAACCGACCCATCGGGAAGTACCGCCCAATGCAGTTTTATGGTTACCGTTGCCGATATTACGCCGCCTACTGTTGTTTGTTATCCCAATTTAACCGTGCAACTCAACAGTGGCACAGCCGGTTTAGCGCCGGGCAATTTGTTTTTCTTCGGAAATGACAATTGTGGCTCTGTATTTTTGGAATCGCTATCGCAAAGTACCTTTGGTTGTGCCGATGTGGGAACGGTAACAGTGGTGCTTACCGCAAACGACGGTTTGGGTAATACGGCTACTTGCAGCTCTCAGGTAGCAGTAACCGATAACAATTTACCGGTAGCTTTGTGCAAGAACATTTCTGTGAATTTAGCTTCCAACGGCGCTGTTTCCATAGCCGAAAATGCAGTGGACAACGGCAGTTTTGACCTGTGCGGTTCTATAACCTTTGATACTAACATAACCAACTTTACCTGCTCCAATGTGGGCAGCAATACCGTTGTTTTAACCGTTCAGGATAACTCAGGCAATACCGCCACATGCAGCGCAACCGTTACTGTAAACGACATAACGCCGCCGGTAGCCCAATGCCAAAACATAACCATACCGCTCAACAGCGCCGGCAATGCCGTAGCTAATGCGGCGGCGGTAAACAATGGCAGTTCCGATGCCTGTGGCATTGCCAATTTAACGCTTAACCAAACCAACTTTACCTGTGCCGATGTAAACGGCAACCCCCATACTGTAACGCTCACCGTAACCGATGCTAATAACAATACTGCTACGTGCAGTGCAACAGTTACTGTTTTAGACAATACGCCACCAACCATAACTTGCCCCGATAACATAAGCCAAAACAACGACCCGGGCGTTTGTGGCGCAGTCGTTAATTTTTCTCCCACCGTTTCCGACAACTGTACTTATAATGTATTAGCCGTTCCTGCTTCGGGTAGCTTATTCAGTATTGGTTTTACCACAGTGGAAATTACCGCCACCGATGCCTCCGGCAACACAGCAACTTGTGATTTTATGGTTAGGGTAAACGATGTAGAACCTCCGGTAGTAACCTGCCCCGAAAACCTCACCCAAAATACCGATGCCGGATTGTGCAGTGCGGTGGTAAACTTTACCCCCACCGGCAGCGAC
>DDVC01000073.1 GCA_002345145.1 Bacteroidetes bacterium UBA2322 | reverse complement strand
CGGTGAATGTTCAAACTGAATCTTGCTCAGTACAAAAAGGAAAGCCGGAACAACCAAACGAAGTAAAATTTGATTACATTTTAGGAAATCCGCCCTTTATTGGTTCTAAAATGATGAAGCCGTATCAGCGCAACCAAATTGTAAGAGAGTTTGACCATGCAGACGGCAGCGGTGTTTTAGACTATGTAACCGGTTGGTACATAAAAGCCGCCAAATATATTCAAGGTACGAAAACCAAAGTAGCATTTGTTTCTACCAATTCCATTGTTCAGGGCGAGCAAACCGGCATACTATGGGGGCAATTGCTACACAAATACCACATAAAAATACACTTTGCCCATCGCACCTTTAAATGGAGCAACGAAGCCAAAGGCAATGCAGCCGTTTACTGTGTAATCATTGGCTTTGCTAATTATGATACGCCCAACAAAAGTATTTTTGAGTATGAAGACATCAAAGGTGAAGCCCACGAAATAAAAGCCAAAAACATAAACCCCTATTTGGTAGATGCAAAAGACATTTTAATTACCAAACGAACAACACCTATTTGTAATGTTCCCAAAATAAAGTTTGGTAATCAACCAATAGATGGGGGCTGGTTAATTTTAGATGAACAAGAGAGGAATGAGGCGGTGAAAAATGAACCATATATAGACAAATGTATAAGGCGATATTTTGGAAGTGAAGAATTTATTAATGGTAAAATTAGGTTCTGTTTATGGTTTACAGATGATAATTTTGATCCGATAGAAATAAGGTCATCAAGCTTTTTAACCCAACGTTTGGCAAAAGTGTCAAAGTTCCGATTGGAAAGCAATAGAAAAGATACTCAAAAGTTAGCAGAAACACCAAGTCAATTTGCTTTTAAATCGCACGAGGAGTCTGACTATATCATTATTCCGAGTGTATCTTCCGAAAAGAGGAAACATATTCCTATTGGTTTTATGTCTGCAAAAGAAATAGCCAGCAATCTTTGTTTAATAATCCCGAATGCAAAACTCTTTCATTTTGGCGTATTAACCTCCTTAATGCACATGACCTGGGTAAAATCGGTTTGCGGCAGATTAGGAAGCGGAGTCAGGTATTCAAATGGGATAGTTTACAACAACTTCCCATGGCCCGAAAACCCAACAGCAAAACAAGTTAATGCCATTGAAACTGCCGCTCAAAAAGTATTAGATGCAAGACAGCAATTCCCCAACAGTTCACTTGCCCACCTTTATGACCCATTAACCATGCCCCTCGCCTTAACCAAAGCCCACAACGAACTTGACAAAGCAGTGGACTTGGCATACAGGCCACAACCTTTTACCAATGATACCAACAGAATGGAATTTTTATTTGAACTCTATGAAAAATATACGGCAAACTTGTTTACAACCCAAAAGCCTAAAAGAACAAAAACAACCCGATAAATTGTAAACGCAATTTTTGTTTTGTATGCTCCACCCATCGGCTGCATCGGGTTTTTACAAAAAAATGAACTTTTTTTGAGCAAAAATCATTTATAGAATTAACGCTTTTCAAAAATTTAACCCACCTAAAACAGCAGTTTCTATGTATTTTTTAATGTTTGGTGTTCTAATGTTGCTCAGTATGGCTGTGAGCGGCATGTTAAAATCTCGGTTCAATCAGTACTCACAAATGCCCATACGCCTCAGCGGTAAAGAAGTAGCCGAAAAAATGCTGCGCGACAACGGCATTTATGACGTAGAGGTAATATCGGTAGCCGGACAACTGACCGACCACTACAACCCGCAAAATAAAACGGTAAACCTTAGCGAAGCTGTTTATAACCAACACAATGTAGCTGCCGCTGCCGTAGCTGCACATGAGTGCGGACACGCCATTCAGCACGCCACTGCTTACGGATTTTTAACCATGCGCTCCAATATGGTGCCGGTAGTGAGTATCAGCTCCCGTTTATCGCAGTTTGTACTCATGGGCGGTTTGTTGCTAATGGTAACCATGAACAACCCCATTGTACTTGCAGTAGGCGTACTGCTGCTGGCAGTTACCACACTTTTTACCCTCATTACCCTGCCGGTAGAATTTGATGCCAGCAACAGAGCCTTAGCTTGGTTAAACAATGCCAACATTGTTCGCGATGAAGAGCATGAAAAAGCACAAAACGCCCTTTGGTGGGCTGCCATGACTTATGTGGTTGCAGCTTTGGCTGCCGTTGCCAACCTGCTCTACTACGCTTCGTTCCTGTTTAGAAGAGATTAACCCTTTTAACCGATTTCGTTGCAAAAATAAAGCCTGCAAACAAAATTTACCTCCCTAATTACAAGCCTTTTGGCATATTCTTGCAAATTTGCCTTATCTTTGCAACGCGGCTCCATAGCTCAACTGGATAGAGCATCAGACTTCGGATCTGAGGGTTGAGGGTTCGAATCCTTCTGGGGTCACTCCTTAAAAGGGATGCCGTTTGGTATCCCTTTTTTTGCTCATTAAGTTACTGTTTGGCATGTACACCATTACCTTAACACCCACCTTAAGCAAAGAAGATACCTACCGCCAAGTGCTGCCACAAATAGCAGCACTACTTACCCATGAACCCGACCTTATAGCCAACCTTGCTAATGTAAGCGCTGTGTTAAAAGAAGCCTTCGGTTTTTTTTGGGTGGGTTTTTACCGCCGCATCAACCAAACCTTGGTATTGGGTCCGTTTCAGGGCACTCTTGCCTGCACCCGCATTGCCCTTAATAAAGGGGTGTGTGGCGCTTGTGCCACAAGGGGCGAAACCATTATTGTGCCCGATGTGGACGCTTTTCCCGGGCATATTGCCTGCTCATCTTTATCTCGGTCAGAAATTACCGTTCCCATTAAAGATGCTGCCGGCGTTACCCAATTAGTGCTGGATATAGACAGCCACCAACTCAACGATTTTGACCTTACCGACCAATTCTATCTGGAGCAATTGGCACAAATGCTGGCTCAAAAATTGTAAAATCGGGCTTATTTAACTTTTCCACCTGTTAAATACTGCCGCCCCATTCCTATCTCCCTAAATAAACTGCCATGTTAGCCAATTTTTACTTTTCGGGCAAAACGCATTGTTTTGACCTTTCGCAACCCATTGACATCAGCATACCTTTAAAGGAAGGAATAGATACCGTTAACTGTTTTTATGCCCCTTTTTTGGAAATAGAACCGGTACGTGCAGGCAGTTTTGTGGGCGATGTAAGGCAAGGCGGGGTAGTTAATTTTAAGAATGTAAAGCTGAATCCGCATGGCAACGGCACACATACAGAATGTGTAGGGCATATATCGGAAAAAGGAGAAACCCTAAACCAACATCTGCAAAATTTTTTCTTTATTGCCACACTTATAAGCGTTTATCCACAGCAAATGCCCAATGCTGACCGCATCATAACCCGCACTACACTACAAGACGCGCTGATGGGTGTGCAATCGGAGGCGGTCATCATTCGCACCCTGCCCAACGATGACCATAAACTCACGCGCCATTATTCGGGCGCTAATCCGCCTTACCTGCACCACGAAGCAGCCGCTTTTTTAACAGAACTTGGTGTGCAGCACCTTTTGTTAGACCTGCCCTCGGTAGATAGGGAGCAAGATGAGGGTAAACTACTGGCGCATAAGGCTTTTTGGCAGTACCCCAATAATCCGCGCCTTGATGCCACCATTACCGAGTTAGTATATGTGCCTAATGCGGTAAAAGACGGCATTTACCTGCTCAACCTTATGATAACCGCCTTAGAGTTAGATGCCAGCCCCAGCAAGCCGGTATTGTATCCTATGGCAAAAGAAAAGTAATTTTGCCCATGAATGTAAACATTTTAGCCATAGAATCCTCCTGCGATGATACCGCCGCCGCCGTATTGCAAAACGGTAAAATACTGAGCAATGTGGTAGCCAGTCAGAAAGTGCATGAGCTATATGGCGGCGTAGTACCCGAACTGGCATCAAGGGCTCACCAGCAACATATAGTGCCCGTAGTACATCAGGCGTTGGCACAAGCCGGTATAACCAAGCAACAACTTAGCGCCATAGCATTTACCGCCGGTCCGGGGTTAATAGGTTCTTTGTTTGTGGGTGCTACCTTTGCCAAAGCTATGGCTCTGGCGCTCCAAATACCGCTGATAGGGGTAAACCACATGCGCGCGCACGTGTTGGCACATTTTATTGACCCGCCCGCGCCCCAATTTCCGTTTTTGTGCCTTACCGTTTCAGGAGGGCATACCCAAATAGTAAAAGTAACCGATTACCTCAGCATGGAGGTAGTAGGTGAAACTGCCGATGATGCCGCCGGCGAAGCCTTTGACAAAACGGCTAAACTGCTGGGGTTGCCCTATCCGGGCGGACCGCTGATAGACCAATACGCACAAACAGGTAATCCCGATGCTTTTATTTTTCCCGATTCAAAAACACACCACCCCTTTGGGTTTAGTTTTAGCGGATTGAAAACATCGGTAATGTATTTTTTGCAAAAACAAACCCAACTAAATCCGCAGTTTGTAGAGCAAAACCTGCCCGATATTTGTGCATCGGTACAAAAAACCATTGTAAAAACCCTGCTCAACAAACTCAAAAAAGCTGCCCAACACTATCAAATTAATCAAATTGCCATAGCCGGCGGTGTTTCTGCCAATTCAAGGCTTAGAACAGAGTTTGTGGCGCTGGGTAAACAAATGGGGTGGCAAACCTACATACCACAGTTTCAATACTGCACCGATAATGCTGCTATGATAGCCATTACAGCATGGTACCAGTACCTTGCCCATGATTTTGTGGGTCAAGATGCCGTGCCAAGGGCAAGGTTTCCTATATCGGAGCTGTAGTGTGCAACCTAAGCGGCTGATTTTTAACCGGTTAAATTGTTCGGATTTCGGATTTTTTGTTGCGATTTATCGGGATTTTTTCTTTTTCCCGATGATACCTGCGTTTTGATTCACTTTTACCGGCGGTTATCTGCCAAATTCTGCTTTATTTGTGTGCTTTGCGCCTTTGCAAGAAGCAATAACGATTAACCGGTGCCCAAAACTTGACGTTGTGAAATATAAAAACATAAATTCGGGCAATTCTGCTTGTTTTTGGCAGCCGTTTTGTCATTTTCCGTATATTAGCGCAAAATTTTCTTTTTATGTCTGTTGGTGTACTCATTTTGCTCATACTGGTAGCAGTACTGCTCATTACCATTGAGATAGCGGTAATACCCGGTTTTACCTTTATTGGTTTACTGGGTTTGCTTATTTTATTTGCGAGTGTAGTACTGGCATACGTAAATTTTGGAATACAGTTTGGCAATATGGTGTTATTGGGCAGTACACTCATAACCGTAGCGCTGTTTTATCTTGGGTATCGGTTTTTTAGTTCGCATGGCATTGTTTTGCGCCAAGACCTATCGGAAAGCGTAGTAGAGCCGGTATCAAGAGATGTTCCTGTAAAACCCGGCGATGTAGGCGTGGCGTTTGGCGATATAAAACCACAGGGCAATGCCATTATAAACAACAGAACCATTTGGGTGCGCAGCGCCGGCGAGTATATACCCGATAATGCTGAGGTAGAAGTAGTAATTGCCGATGGAAACCGTATTATTGTTAAATCCTTGTCTAACCCCTCAAAAACGTAGTATATGGATCCGGTTAGTATTGCCATTTTAGTAGTAGTAGGACTCATTCTGGGCGGGCTTTTTTTTTACTATGTTCCTATAATGCTTTGGCTTTCGGCTTTTGCATCAGGGGTGCCTATATCGTTGGTACAACTCATGCTCATGCGGCTTCGTAAGGTTGATCCGGTTACCATAGTAAATGCTATGATTACCGCCACCAAAGCGGGTGTAAAAGTAAACCGAGACCAATTAGAAGCGCACTATCTTGCCAAGGGCAATGTGCCATCTGTAGTAAGCGCTCTTATATCGGCAAATAAGGCTAATATAGACCTCGATTTTAAACTTGCTACCGCCATTGACCTTGCCGGACGCGATGTGTTTGATGCCGTACAAACATCGGTAAATCCGAAGGTTATAAATACCCCGCCGGTTTCGGCAGTAGCCAAAGATGGTATTCAGCTTGTAGCCCGCGCCCGCGTAACGGTTAAAGCCAATATCCGACAGTTGGTAGGTGGCGCCGGCGAAGATACCATTATTGCAAGGGTAGGAGAGGGTATAGTTTCTACCATTGGTTCATCGGATAGCCACAAAAAAGTACTCGAAAATCCCGATTCTATCTCTAAATTAGTATTGGCAAAAGGTTTAGATGCCGGTACAGCTTATGAAATTTTATCCATAGATATAGCCGATATAGATGTGGGTAAAAACATTGGGGCAGAACTGATGATAGACCAAGCTAATGCCGATAAAGGAGTAGCGCAAGCCCTTGCCGAACAACGGCGGGCTATGGCTATTGCTTTGGAACAGGAAATGCGCGCCAAAGCCGAAGAAGCAAGGGCTAATGTAATACAATCGGAAGCTGAAATTCCGCTGGCAATAGCTGAGGCTTTTAGAAACGGTAAATTGGGTATTATGGAATACTACCAATACCGAAACCTGAAAGCCGATACAGAAATGCGTGAGTCTATATCGCAATCTTACCAGTTTAACCCCGCTACCGATGAGCCATCCTCCGGCAACCCAAAAACCGATGATGACCGTACTTAACAGGCGGACGCTAAATTTTACTCAGGTAAAAGAAATGGTTATAAAAACCTAATGAGTGGGTATTTGCGGTACTGTTTGTCTTACAGAAAAATATAACTTTTACCTCGGCAAGGCATTTTACAGGTTTTGCGCCGGATATGCCTACCTAATTTACCTTTTTTCCTTACTTTTGCAACATGGAAACAGTAGTAAGCGGTATAAGACCCACCGGCATGGTGCATTTGGGCAATTACCTTGGAGCTATTCGCAATTTTGTGCGCTTGCAAGACGACCCACTTTACAAAACATTTTTCTTTATAGCCGATTATCACTCCCTTACCACCCATGCCGATGCGCAAGGGTTGAACGATAAGGTTATCAGCGCATTGGCTATCTATTTGGGCTGCGGTTTAGACCCCGATAAGGCGGTTATTTACATACAAAGCCACCTGCCTCAAATACCGGAGCTTTACCTCCTTTTTAATATGCTTGCCTACAAAGGCGAGTTGGAAAAAGTGCCTACCTTTAAAGAAAAAGTGCGCTCCCAAGAGCAGCGTGGGCAAAGTATAAACGCCGGATTGCTTACCTATCCGGTACTCATGGCTGTGGATATAGTCATACACAGAGCGCATAAAGTGCCGGTGGGCAAAGACCAAGAATCGCATTTGGAAATAACCCGAAACCTTGCCAACAGATTTAACCACTTATACGGCAACGGCGTTCCTTTTTTTCCCGAACCCTACGCATTTAACTACGGCGAAGCGCTGGTAAAAGTACCCAGTTTAGATGGAACAGGTAAAATGTCGAAATCGGCAGAAAACCCCGGCAGCGCCATTTACCTCTTAGACGAAGACGAGGTAATTAGGAAAAAGGTAATGAAAGCCGTGAGCGATTCGGGACCTACCGTGCCAAACCAAGAAAAACCCGAGGTAATTCAGAACCTGTTTGACATGCTCAGCCTGGCAAGCGCGCCCGATACCGTGCAGTACTTTGAGGAGCAGTACAATAACTGCACCATTCGCTATGGCGACCTTAAAAAACAACTTGCTCAAGATATGATACAACTGGTAACGCCCGTGCGAAACCAGATTAAGGCATACCTACACAATAAGGAACTTTTAGCCAAAATAGCCCGCCGTGGCGCTGAGGCTGCCCGCGAAAGCGCCGAAGCTACCCTGCAAGGCGCTAAAAAATTAGTGGGTATGCACTATTACCTGTAATCACAATCTCTATTCTACCACTTTTTACCCGCCTTTTTCACCTATCAGGAAGCCATAACCACATGTCTGAAAACAAAAACCTTAAACATATAGCCATAGCAGGCAATATAGGCGCAGGAAAAACAACCTTGGCACAAAAACTGAGTTTGCATTTTGACTGGGATACTTACTACGAAGATGTGGACCACAACCCCTACTTGGAAGACTTTTATGATGATATGCCCCGATGGTCTTTTAACCTCCAAATTTACTTCCTCAACAGCCGTTTTAACCAAATAAGGCAAATTCAGCAAGGCGCAAAAACGGTTATCCAAGACCGCACCATTTACGAAGATGCCTACATTTTTGCCCCCAATTTGTATGAAATGAAACTTATGTCGGAGCGCGATTTTCAGAACTACATCACCCTTTTCCGAACCATGAGCGCTACCTTTGGAGCGCCCGATTTACTTATATACCTGCGCGCCTCTATTGACACGCTCCTTAAACAAATAAGCAAACGCGGCAGGGAGTTTGAAACCAATATACGGATAGATTACTTAGAGCGACTCAATAACTATTACGAAAACTGGATTAACAATTACAAAGCCGGTCCTCTCTTAATCATTAACGTTGACCAATATAACTACGCCGAAGATGAGCAAGACCTGCAAAGGGTCATACAATTGGTAAGCGAAAAAATAGGCGGTTAAAGGTTGTTTGTAAAGGCATATATTACAACACATCTTTACTATACGGTTGCCTTTGCCTCAGCCTTACCCAATTTGGTTTTAATAAATCGGGCAATTTCTTTGATGGCATCGTTTGCTTCGGGCAGTACAAACCATAAAAACTGCCACACATGAATCATGCTGTCCCATACATCTAAGGTTACCTCTGTGCCCTGTTCCTTCGCTTTTTGGGCAAACCGTACTGAGTCATCGTGAATTACTTCATCGCTGCCTACCTGAATAAGCAACGGCGGCAGTCCGTGCAAATCGGCATAAAGAGGAGAAATGAGCGGGTGGTTGGTTGGTGTATCACCGGCATATCTTTTTGCCCATTCTGAGAGTAGATGCCCTACAATCATGGGGTCTAAATGCGCCCTTTCGGTAACAGAAGCCCCGGTAACGGCAAGGTCTGTCCAAGGCGACAGGCATACGCCCATAGCCGGTAGCGGAATTCCGGTATTGCGCAGGGTAATAAGTGTAGCCAAGGTAAGCCCTCCGCCGGCTGAGTCGCCGGCTATAATTAAGTTTTCGGGTTTATAGCCTTGTTCCAACAGGTATCGGTATGCCCTTACTGCATCTTCTATGGCTGCCGGAAAAGGATGCTCCGGTGCAAGCCGGTAATCAATGCCTAAGGCTTGAATATCGGCTTTTTTAGCTATCTTGGCTATTAACGATTTATGTGTATTTACTGAGCCCACTGCATACCCGCCGCCGTGCAGGTATAACATTACTTTATCCGATTGAGCATGTTGCGGTATTATCCATGCAGCCGGTATATGATCTATAAAAATGCGCTTAAAGTAAATGTTTTTGGGCAGCAAATGCCTTGAACCCAACAGCTCAAAACCTCGCCGCATTTTTAAAATATCGGTATGGTGTTTTCTGAATAAAATGGTATCCCTTGCCGAGCGAATGTACTGCTTAATAAAAAAACTTCGCAAACTTGCCATTTTATAAGCTATTTTTGATTTAGTGCGCTAAATTACAACTATTTGCGCAAAACTACTGCTTGCCTTAACCTTAATTTTACCTACCCGTTATAAGCCCTCAAAAAATGCCCGAGCTAAGGTTTTGGCTGCCAAAATTTGCCGCTGCACCAACAAAAATCACTACCTTTGTGATAAGGAGAGAATTTGTTAACTACATTACACTCAAATACGAATCAATGAAAAAATTACTGCTTTTTGTGTTGCCGCTTTTGTGGGCGGGCATGTTTGAAAACAGGGTTATTGCCCAAACTCCGCAGGAATTAGATGCCCTTAAACAAATTAAACCATGGGAACAGGTGCTGGCAGAGCCCAATGCCCTGCAAGCGGGTTTTATTAACCACTCCCGAAAAAATGCCGCCGAAATGGGGGTTATGCCCTATGATACGCTTTATGCGCCTTTTTACCATGGTGTTGCATCGGGCGACCCGCTTGCCGACCGCGTTATCATCTGGACAAGGGTAACGCTGCAATCTGATACGCCCGTTTCCGTTTTGTGGGAAATGGCTACCGACCCGCAAATGACCAGCATCGTTCAATCGGGCTCTTTTACCACCAATGCCCAGCGCGATTATACCGTAAAGGTGGACGTAACAGGGCTAAACCCCGGTACAACCTATTACTATCGGTTTAATGCCTTGGGCGTTTACTCTATGATAGGGCGTACCCGCACTACACCCGTAGGTAATGTAAACAAACTCCGTTTTGCTGTGGTTTCTTGCAGCCACTACCAGCAAGGGTACTTTAATGCTTATGGAAGAATTGCTGACCGTAATGACTTAGATGCGGTTATTCATTTAGGCGACTATATTTACGAATATGGGGTGAGCTTAGATTTTGCTTCTACTATCAGGGATTATTTTCCCGAAAACGAAATTGTTTCGCTCGAAGATTACCGCACCCGACACTCGCTTTACCGCCTTGACCCCGACCTGCGCCGCGCACACCAACAGCACCCATTTATTACTGTTTGGGACGACCACGAGGTTACTAATGACGCATGGAAAGAAGGCGCACAAAACCACGACCCATCAGAAGGAGACTATATGGTGCGAAAAGCCAACGCTATACAAGCCTATTTTGAGTGGTTGCCCGTAAGAGACCCCCAGTCTGGCGAAAATGCTAAGGTTTACCGCAGTTTTCAATATGGCGACCTATGCGACCTGATTATGATTGATACCCGACATGAGGGCAGAGAACAACAACTAACCAGTTTTACTGACCCCGAATACAATAACCCTAACCGCACCATTCTGGGGCAAACACAGTTTGAGTGGTTTACCAACCAACTTGCAAACAGCACAGCTAAATGGCGCGTGATTGGTAACCAAGTGGTGTTTACCACCATTAACACACTGGGGCTATTGGATAATGCCGATATGTGGGACGGCTACCCGGCAGAACGCCAAAAAATTGTCAATCTGCTGGATAGCTTAAGTATTGATAATTTTGTGGTTATTACCGGCGACATTCACTTGGGTATTGCCGCCGATATAACCCTTGACCCCCAGGGCAGCTATAACCCTACTACCGGTGAGGGCTCGTTGGGTGTAGAATTAGTAGCTACAAGCGTTACCAGCGCCAATGACGAAGCCCTGCCTGCCGGTATTCCGGTTAGCCTTGCCCAAACACTTGCCCTTAATGCCAACCCTCATGCCAAATACATCAATATAGCCGATCATGGTTATTTTGTGTTGGATTTGGATAATGCCCGCGCCCATGCCGATTGGTATGTTATTGATACTAAACTTACGCCATCTACCGTAGAGAGTTTTAATGCCGGCAGGTACTGCCTTGACCAAACAGCACATCTGCTCACTGCTTCTGCACCTGCACCTGATAACCCTAATGCTGCTGAGCCTGCGCCGGTTTTTACCTCCGCCCCCTTGGCACCCGTAAATCCTGCTACCCAACACACCGGCTCGGTATTATTTATTGCCGCTTACCCCAATCCTGCCGCAGGTAGCGATGTGCATATTCATTATGCCCTTGCCAAAACGCAAGATTTTACCGCCACCTTGCACAACCTTGAAGGCAAACAAATTGCTCAAGTAGCTAACCGGCAAACACAAGAAGCAGGCGTTTATACCCTTAAATTTAATACCGCCCACTTGCCCAACGGCGTATATGTTTGCCGTCTTACTACTGCCGATGGTTCTGTTGCCTCGCGCCGTATTGTGGTGCAGCGATAGCAGCTTGCAAGGATTGACCACGCAATTATAGATGGATACTTTACAACAAAAAAACGTACCATGCTTACAAACAGGGTACGTTTTTTTGTGCGGCTAACCCCATATTTTACCTCTCTACAGCTTCAAAAGCTTGCCCTATATCCCAAATCAGGTCTTCGTGGTGTTCAACGCCAATAGATAAACGCACTAATTTTTCGGAAACGCCAAGTGCATCGCGCACTGCTTTTTCCACATCTACATGAGTCATGGTAGCCGGGTGTTCTGCCAACGATTCGGTACTGCCTAAACTAACGGCGAGCTTAATGAGTTTCAGGTGATTTAAAAACTGGAAAGCCTCTTTTTCGCCCCCCTTAATATCAAAGGAAACCATAGCGCCGGCGCTTAGGCACTGGCGGCGGTAAATATCGTACTGCTCGGTGCCGGGTTTCAGAAAGCCAAGGTAATACACCTTTTCTACTTTGGGGTGTTGTGCCAAAAATGCAGCTACGTAAGCGGCATTGTGCGCCTGCTGGTCCATGCGCAGTTTTAGCGTTTCGAGGCTGCGCATGAGCAACCACCCCGACCATGGGGCAGCCATAGAACCCAAAAAAGTGCGCAGCGCCTTTACCCTCTTAATGAGCGTATGGTTGCCAAGGCAAGCGCCTGCTATTACATCGCTATGTCCGCCAATATACTTTGTAGCCGAGTACAAAACCAAATCAGCGCCTAAGCGCAGCGGGTGTTGCCAAACCGGCCCCATGTAGGTATTATCTACTGCCAGCAGCACCTGTTTTTCGGGTGAGGTGTAATGATGGGCTATGTCTTTGCACAAAGTAATATCAAACAAATCATTGGTGGGATTGGCAGGTGTTTCTATATAAATCATTGCCAGCTTGTCTGCTTTGCCCGATTGGTTTATTTTTTCTTCTATTTCGTGGCGCAATTCCTGTGCGCCAAAACCCAGCACGGTAATGTCAAACTTGGTAAGCACGTGTTTAATAAAGTGGTGGGTGCCGCCATAAAGCGGAATACTGTACAGCAGTAAATCGCCCGGTTGTAAAAACTCTAAGAACATGGTTGTAATAGCCGACATGCCACTTTCAAATACAGCCGCTTCTTCAGCGCCGTCCCACAGAGTGAGGCGGTTTTCCAGTATTTCTAAATCGGGATTATTGAGGCGACTGTAAATTAAACCTACCTCTTCGGCGGGTTTTTGTTCCCTCATTCCATAAGCCAGTTCAAAAAAGGCTTTACCGTCTTCGGCGGTTTTAAAAACAAAGGTAGAGGTTTGAAAAATTGGGCATTTAATAGCTCCTTCCGACAATGCCGGCTTGTAGCCGTAAGACATCATCAGGCTTTCGGGACGCAGGCGTCGTGGTTCCATAAACAAGTTAAATTTAGTGAAAATGGTTTTACCTTGCAAAGATAGCAGTTAAACGGCAATTAAGGCAGGATAACAGCTATTTAATCTTGCAAATATATACGTTATCATAATGGTTATAGGGGATATCCAGCAGGTGGTCGTAAGCCACTAATGTCAGGTTTTGCACATCGGGCGGTATGGCGGCTTTTGTTTGCAACAGAAAGCCAAGGTAATAGTTATCGGGTAAAACCAATTGTTGCAAATCGTAAAAATGATAGGGCAATGTGGTGGTATCCGATGTAATAACTAACCAGCCGAGCAATTGCTCATGGAAATGTATATTGCCCGATTTTGCCTGAATAAGCAGTTCTTTCAGTTGGCTCGGTAAATTGGTAAACGGCGTGAGTGGTAAACGGCAGTTTTCAATGTGGGTTATGAGTAAAAATGGCAGGTCTTTATGGGGGTCTCTGGCAAGTTTACCATATAAAAGGGCAATCTGAGTTTGGTTTTGCGCTAGGGGTTTGGCGGTTATTTTCCCAAAATCATCGGGTAAAAATACCATATAGGGGAATTTGTGCCGGTGTATGTTTTTAAGTGTTCTGAAATAGTTTTTAAGGTTTATGGCTCGGTTATCGTAAGCCATACTGTAAAGCGGGCAGGGCAATAAAACTTCTGGCGGTTTTTTAATATGTTCAATCGGGATACTAATTTTATCTATATCGGCATTGATTTTTTCCGATTCGGTATCTGTAGAGGGGGCAATTTCGGTAGTTTGGTTGTGGTACTCGGGTGTAACAAGTTCAATGGCAGCGGCATTACCGGTAAAGGTTAAAAACGAGTTACACTTAGCCAAATGGTAATTATGTGTAGTAGCTTGATAAGGTGAAAGTATGGGCTCTGCTGAGTTATATACCTTGTAAGCGCCTCTGTCGGAAATATCGTTAGTAGTGGTGGGGTTTTCCGATAGCCAAAAAAAGAAGCCGTCTTCCTGCTTAACCGGATCTACAATAAGCGACACTTGATAGTTTTCGGAGGTTACGCGTTTAAAAGCGGTAGCATCGGTTTTAGATAAATACACACCATAATTGGGGTGGGTGTGGTACAAGCCCAGCCTAACCACCATTGGGAAACGGGTGTTTATTTGTTGCAGGTAATCTTCTAAATCGGTATAAAACTGATTAGTAAATTTTACAAAAGTAGGGTCGGCAAAATAGGTTTCGGGTTGGTTAAGTACGTTGGTAATAACCAAAAATTTGGTTTGTTGGTGCCGGGCATACAAGCCCAGCAGTGCGCCGCCTAATTCAATGGTTTTATTGGAGTTGGCATGTTGCCAAATTGTGTCATACACGCCTTGGTGCATAAAAATAGGCAGGCGTTGTTCGGTAATGGGGATTTTATTGGTTATTGGTTGGCGGAGGTTGGTAAAATGAGGGTTTACCGTAGGAAAAAGCAATTCCTGCGGCTGGTGTTGGTGATGTTTTAGAATGGTAATTTTCAAGATTGCGGGCTTTTGGTGAGTAATTAGTAAAACAAACGGTTAGTTGTTGGTTATTTGTAGTGTGTTGGAGTTACTCACATGCAGCACATGCTTGGTATTGTAGGCGAAGGTAAAATAAGACCAAATTTAATAAATATATATGCAATTAAAGTAAATTTTTAAGTTGAGCGGCAAACAAGTTTTTCAGCAAAAATAGCGTTGAATATGTTGAGTTGAATTGAAATTTAGTTTACAAGTATGTGCTTGTATGGTTTATTTTGACTGTTATATGTAAAACAGAAAAATGTTGGAATTTAAGAAATAAATTTTAAATTCTGTCTTTTTCTTTTTTAGGGTTATTCGGGCATCTATTTTTACCGGATTTTACTTTTAGCGGAGAGCAAAAAGCTGTTTCACAAAGTAAAGTATTACTTACCTTGGTTCCCATGCGTTAAATATACTGCAAAGTAACAACCACGCGTGTTTACGGGAGGCAACTAACCTGAAAATGATTCAGCGTTGGTTGCCTCTATTTTTTTAGTGTTGTTTTTTACCGTTTTAGGATTAGCTGAGTTTGTCTTTATAGCTTTGGTAACCAAAAGTCCTAATAAGTTTAAATGTGTCATTTTCCTGCCAAATACCAATAGAGGGTAGGTTAACCCCGTTAAAAGTAGTAGTTTTCACCATTGTGTAATGAATCATATCGTCAAAAACAATAGTATCGCCAATTTGGAGGGGTAGGTCAAAAGAGTAGTCGCCCATAAAATCGCCGGCTAAACAGGTCATGCCGCCCATTCGGTAGGTGGGTTTGCCTGCTACGGCATCAGTAGCGCCAAATATACGGGGTTTGTAGGGCATTTCTAAGCAATCGGGCATGTGGGCGGCAAACGAAACGTCTAAAATTGCCACCATAATGCCTTGGCTGTCAATAATATCCAGCACTTTGCTGCGCAGGTAGCCGGTTTGCCAGGCAATGGCTGAGCCGGGTTCCAATATTACCTCCACCGCATATTTTTGGCGTATGTTTTGAATCAGCTCAATCAGGTGTTGCGGGTTGTAATCTTTACGGGTAATGAGATGCCCGCCACCCATGTTGAGCCATTTAATTTGGTGCAGCCACTTGCCAAATTTTTCTTCTACCGCCTGCAATGTGCGCTGTAAGGTGTAGGAGTCGTTTTCGCAAAGGGTGTGAAAATGCAGCCCTTCAATGCCTTTGGGCAGCGTATCGGGCAGTTGGTTGGCAGTAATGCCTAATCTTGACCCGGCAATGCAGGGGTTATACATATCGGTTGCTACCTCAGAGTATTGCGGGTTGATTCGCAATCCGCACGAAACAGCCGGGTTAGTAGCAAGCACCCGGTCTTTAAACCGTTCCCACTGATTGAGCGAGTTAAAGGTAAGGTGGCTGCTGTAAGAGAGCAGCTCGGCAAATTCTTCATCGGTATAAGCAGGGGCATATACGTGTGCCTTGCAGCCCATTTCTTCGGCTATCAGCCTTGCCTCGTTGAGCGAACTGGCGGTAGCGCCGCTCAAATACTGTTTTACCAACGGAAAAACACTATACATGGCAAAACCTTTGAGGGCAAGAATTATATGTGCGCCCGATGCTTGTTGTACTTGATTAAGCAGGGTTAAATTTTGTTTGAGCAGGCGTTCTTCCAGCACATAACAAGGAGAGGGTATAGAATTAAAGTTTACCGACATGTAAAATCAGGGGTTACTTAAATTTTTTTAAATCTTGGGGCGTAAATGTCCACTCCGGCGTATTTAGCTGTTGTCCTATATTGGCGCTGTACCATGGGCTCAAATTGGCATTATCGGGGTTTACCAAAATATGCACTTCCTGTGCCGGCATATAACTCTGGGCAAGCAGAAACACTTTTTCGCCCTGGCTGTTTTGTGCTACATCAAGCACCATAACGGCATGACCCGGGCTTCCGCCTTGTATAAACACGTTTCCGGCGGCTATGTTTTGGGTATTGCCCACCGCTGTCATTTCTTTACTCAATGAAAGCGAACCGGCATAGGTAAACACCTGTTTAAGGTATTGTTTAAAAGAAGCATAAGACGTAGAATTGGCTGCCGATTCGCGCTGCACCCAGCTCACTTTATTGCCCGATACAACAGGCCGATACCCTTGCCGCCATTGGCTGTAAGCCGCTTTGTGTCCCGATGTGTAGTTAAAATGAATAGACTCATAGTTTTGTTGGCTGTACAGGTACTCGGCTCGCAGGCGCATAACGGCATCGGCGCATTGTTGCAGGTCTTCTTTACCCACATCTATGTTTAGCACCGCATAATGGGCGTTTTGGTTACCTTTTTGGCTGCCGTTGTACAGTAAAACCGGCGGTTTTCCGTCTTTTAGGGGCAGTTGTTGCAGCCAATAGGCAAAACTGTTTTCTGCTACTGCCACACGCTCAAACCCATCGGGCGGGCTAATTCGGTTTATGATGGCGTTAGCTGCATTATAATTGGTTAGCCACGGAAACGAAATTTCACCTGTGTTCCTATTGCCCGATGTGTTGTCGGTTTTCGGTTCGGTTTGAGCAGCAGTGGGTGTCGGGTTAGTATGGGTAGCAGCAGTTTTTACCTCCTTAGGTGTTGGCGGTTGAGTTGTTGCAACGGGGTTTTGTGTTTCATTGAGCGGTGTGGCAGTTACATCGGGCATGGGTTCAATCGGCTTTGCATCGGCACGCACCACAGTATCGGCAGGTTTGGGGTTTAAATCGGCATTGTTTGGCACAGATTGCCGATAAGCAGCCGGCGAGTTGGTGCAGGCGCTAAACAGGTAAATGAGTACACAAATCAACAGTAAGCGAACAGGCTTTTGCATTAATTTTATTTTGTATGCAATGTGGGTTACGGATTTTGGATTGCGGATTACTCACTACTATCTTCCCAACCTAACCACTAACCCAGTATAACCTGTTTTACCGATTGCAGAACATGTTCTACCGCTTGTTGATTGGGGGCTTCGGCATACACGCGCAGCAGGGGCTCGGTTCCCGATGGGCGAATCATGACCACTGCATTGGGCGAAAGGTGAAATTTAAATCCGTCAATATCTTCGGTTTTTTCAACGGTGTAAGAGTCAAATTTAGTGTAAACACCGGCGGCACAATTGCTCATAATACTTTGTTTGAGAGCTTCGGTAAGGTGTAGGTCGTTTCGGTCGTAGGCAAAAGAGCCTACTATATCATACACCTCTTGCACTAATTGGTTGAGTGTTTTACCAGTTTTAGCCATAAATTCCAGCATCAGCAGCCCCATCCAAATACCATCGCGCTCCGGAATATGCCCTTTAACGGCAATACCGCCCGATTCTTCGCCTCCCAGCAGCACATCGGCGCCGGGTTGCACCATAATTTCGCCTATATATTTAAAGCCTATTTGAGTTACCTGATAGGGCAAACCGTAATGTTGGCAAAGCAATTTAAACTTATCCGATACCGAAAAAGCACAAACCACTTTGCCGGTTTGATGCTTATATTTGAAGAGGTAATGAATAGCAAGCAATATTATGTGGTGCGAATCCACAAAGTTTCCTTTGCTGTCGTACAGCCCTATGCGGTCGGCATCGCCATCGGTAGCCAGCCCCAAATCAATAGAGCCATTGGCAGCAATAAACTGTGAAAACTCTTGTAAATTTTTATGAATAGGTTCGGGGGCTTGCCCCATAAAAGACGGGTTATACTGGCAGTGCAGCAAGTGAGCATCGGGAAATAAACGCTGCATTACCCTTTGTCCGGCACCATACATGGCATCATAAGCCAACGTAAGACCGGCTTTTTTAATGCTATTTAAATCAAATTTATTAGTAATATGATTTAGGTAGCGCTCCTCCATATCGTCATAAACCAATAAACCCTGCTCTGCATAAGTTTGGAGTGTGGTATTAGCAACAGTTACCTCCTCTTGTGGCAGCAGGTCTTCTACTTCTTTAATAGAAGACGGCAGCGCCGGACCGCCAAAATGCGCTTTAAGTTTATACCCGTTATAGTCGGGAGGGTTATGGCTGGCGGTAATAATTACGCCTGCGCCGGCTTGTAGTTGGAGTGTAGCCAACGAAATCATTGGAGTAGAAACAAAAGCATTATTGGCTAAAAACACTTTTACCCCGTTTTGGCATAGTATCCGGGCAGTAAGTTGGGCAAACATGCGCCCTCCAAACCGGCAATCATGTCCTACTACTACTGAGGGGTTTGGGTAATGTTGTTTTACCCATAAAGCAGTAGCCTGCGCTACCCTTGCTACATTGGCGTTGGTGAAAGTATCGGCTATAATGGCACGCCAGCCATCAGTTCCAAATTTAATGTTTGTCATAAATGGTAGGTTAAAGCACAAAATTAGTTATTATTGCGCAAAATTGACTAATTATTAGCAAGCAGTTAGTAATTTTGTGAAATTGTATAAGTGCCATGAGCTTAGCAGTGGTAAATTTACCCTGCGGGATGGAGGTTGCCGGTGTTTATACTGCCTTATACTTGCCAATTTATTATTTACGCACACATGATACATAAGTTTTTAATTGCCTTAGCCTGTTTTTGCCTTTTTAACCTAAGTGTAAAGGCGCAGTTGTACTGTGCTAACCTCAGCAGCAAACCGGTATGGATAGCAGTGGTTTATCATTATACACCCATAGAAAATGGCGAGTGGAAAATGGGCTCATGGGTTGCCAACGGTTGGATATACATTAACCCGGGCGATACCACACAACTTACCACCCATATAGGCGCCCACCCTATTCATGGGTTGGCTTACGAATTTTATTATTTTGCTTATCACCCCTACGGTAAGGAATGGACAGGCACAAGGCGGTTTTTGACTAATGTGGACCCGATGTTGCTCTATAAGCCCGATGTTTATGACTACACCATTTTAAATGCCGACAAAGTTGTTCCGAAGCCGGATAGCCAATACCTGCCCGATTTTGCCTTTAACTACGCTACCGGTCAGCGTTATGGCAACTACCTTATTATACTGCGCGATACAGACTAAGCAATTTACCCTTACTTGCAGTACTACCCGGCAGTTGAATTGTTTTGTAACTAAATAAACTAAAGTACTTATGCCACACACATCACCCCACGCTTTATGGTTTAAAACGCTGTTTCTTTTCGTTACCTTATTGTTGGTAGCCGGAGCTTGTAAAAAAGACCCGATTGATAACCCCGACGATAACCCTAACGATACCACACAGATTACCCCGCCCGATACGTTGCCGTTTCCGCCCGATACCATATCGGTTCCGTTGCCGGAGTGCAACACTACCTATCTGCCTGTTATTATGGCACACGGAGCATTAGCATCGGGCGACACTTATGCACCGCAAATTATGCGTTTCACCTCTAACGGGTATTGCAACAACTACCTTGTTGCCTTTGATTGGAATACCCTTGGCGGTGGCGCAAGCGCCAGTGTGCCTAAGTTAGACTCAGTGATAAATGCCATATTGGCAACTACCGGCGCTCAACAGGTAGAGCTTGTAGGACACTCTGCCGGCGGCGGATTGGGATATAACTATCTTTCTGATGCTACCCGTGCAGCTAAGGTTGCCCACTATGTACACATAGGCAGCAGCCCCCAAAGCGCACCGGCAGGACCCGGCGGCTCAGTGCCAACGCTCAACATTTGGTCGCAAGGCGATGCCATAGTAGCCGGCGCTGATATACCCGGCGCTACCAACGTGCGCCTTACCACCGCCGACCACTACGAAGTGGCTACCAGCCCCGAAACCTTTGAGGCAATGTACTCCTTTTTCAGAGGTACAGCTCCCGCTACTACTAATATAGTACCCGAATCAAGGGTGAACGTATCGGGCAGAGCCGTAACACTTGGTGAAAATGCCCCATTAAATGGCGCTACAGTGAAAGTGTATGAGGTAAACACCCAAACCGGTTTCCGCACTACCGAGCAGCCACAGTTTGCCTTTACCACCAATGCCCAGGGTTACTGGGGTCCGTTTACTGCCAAAAACGGCGCTTATTATGAATTTTTCATTTTAAGCGCTATCCCCGATGACCGTCCGGTTCATTACTACCGCGAACCCTTTAAGCGCACCAATACCAATGTTTACCTGCGCACCCTGCCGCCGCCATCTTCAACAGCCGGCTTATTACTTGCCGGTTTACCCAAAAACGATAACCAGTCGGTAGTAGCAGTGTTTGCCTCCTCGCAGGCAGTGGTAAACGGCAGAGATGTGCTTACCCTTGCCGGTACTACCCTCTCTACTCCCCAATTAGCGCCGGCTTCTAAAACTGCCATTGCCTTTTTTGCCTACGATGCCAATAACAACGGCACAACAGACAACACCTCTATCTTTTTGTTTAGCCTTACCCCGTTTTTGGCAGGTATTGACGTGTTTATGAGCGCCGCACAACCGGCTACTCTTACCGCCACCCTAAACGGGCGCAACCTCAATTTCCGCAACTGGCCCTCCGAATCGGAAGGGGTAATTGTACCGGTTTTTGATTAGGTTTGACTGCTTTTAAAATATGGTAAAACCGCCATGCAATTTTTGCAAAAATTGCATGGCGGTTTTTGGTTTTGGGAGGGATATCCTCTATTTCTGAAACAGTTGCATTAAAAAAGGTTGGAGAAAGGGAGCATAGATATGGAACTATTTACCCCACTTGGTTGGTTAAATCGGTGGACTTTGTTTGTTTTACAAGCTATAACAATTTATTACCAAAAAGCCATCTAATTCAAAGAAAATGCCTATTATTGCACGGTAATACTACCACGCCTTTCATGCCATAATATACACTATGCAAACCATAACTTTCTCCTGCAAAACCATTAGCCCCCTGTTTATAGCCGGCGCTGATGGCAATAAACCTGAGCTACGAGCGCCCGGTTTTAAAGGCGTATTGCGTTTTTGGTGGCGCGCGCTTAATTTTCAGTACAATTTAAGTGAGTTAAAACGCCACGAAGCCTACATTTTTGGCGGCGTAGAAACCAATACCCGTAGCCATGTAATTATGCGGGTTCCGTTTAAAACTTACAAAACCGGTAATTTCCCCATGTTGCCACACAGGGAAGGCGGCGGCAACCCATCAATGAAAGAAGCCATTGCACCGGGCGAAACCTTTACCATCTCTTTCACCATTACACAGGAAACTTACATAAGCGCTGCCTACCTGCAAGCCCTTTTTGAATTTGTAGCCTTAGTGGGCGGCGTAGGCAAGCGCAGCCGGCGCGGTATGGGCGCTTTTACCATTACCCACATCAACGGGCAGCCATACACCCCGCCCGCTACTTTGCAACAAATACTAACCCTGCTGCACAAACTATCGCCCCATTTTACCCTGCAAGACAACCGATACATTTACAACACTATTAGCGGCGGCACGGCAAGTTACCCTTATTTGCGCTTGCTGCACCTAAGCCAAACGGGTAATACCAATTGGGAAGTTTTGACCAAAAAAATAGGCAGGGTTACCCACCAACTGAAACAGAAAAATGGCTCAACTTATGAACCCAGCCTTGGTCATGCCAACAGAGGGCGGTTTGCCTCGCCGGTAATTGCCTCGCTTACCCAAGTGGGCAACCAAAACCGCATCATCACCGCCACCCTCAACACCATACCCGATAGAGACCGCAATAAAATCAGCCTCTCCTTGCAAGAGGATTTTAGGAATAATGTTTTAAATTAAACACCATGTTCGACCTCAGATTAGAAGCGCTGCACTTAGAAAACTTCAGAGGATTTGGCAATTTGGAAGTAACGTTTGACCCCGATATCACCATCTTTATTTCGGAAAACGGCGGCGGAAAATCTACCATATTAGATGCTACTGCCGAGTGTTTGCGCTTTTTTTACCAATATGCCCTCGTTAGGCAAAAATATGAAACTAAATTCAAATCAACCGATGTTAAAAATGGGCTACATGCGGCATCTTGCCGGCTTGTGGTAAATATGGAGTATCCATATACCGAATTGAATAAATCCAAAACTAACAATACCGATGAAGTCGAGGAGGAAGATGATAGACCAATTCACAATGCAAATTGTTTTTGGGAGTTAAACCTTAATGACAATGGTGGAACAGAAGTTAAATATGCGCAAGGCAACATTGCCGATAGCATTACCATAGAAGGATATAGAATAGCAACCAATGTTCTCAGAAAGAAAGAAAACCTACCTATCTTGGTGTATTACGGCAGAAATGCTTTTAATAGACCACAAGCAGCCGGCAATGCAAAGGTAAAATCCCGAATAGATGCTGTTTATGCCAATGCCTTAGAACCCGAAAGATTTAGTTTTAACCAACTTTACCAATGGTACGATGAAAAACAAAGATTAGCCTTGCAAGAAAAAGATACAAAAATAAAAAAGTTTCAAGACGATATAGCAGCATTGGAACAGGAACTAAAAAACATAGGAGCCCAAAAAGCCAAACAAGAAGGTGAGGTAACAGCGCTAAAGCTTGATGAAGAAATAGTAACGGATAAAATAGCGCAACTCAGAAAAAACAAACAAACCGGCACTGTAGAATTTAAAGACCTAACTAACGAGTTAAAAACACTGAAGCAGAGAATACAAAATGCCGAAGCCGCCTTTGTAGAAAGTTCTGCTACATTCGAAAATGTAAAAACAGAACAAGAAACCCACAAAAATAAACTTGATTTAGTGGTACAAGGAAAATCTTTAGATGAAGAACTTGACCTGTTAAACAATGCCGTGCTTGACATGCTGAATGACGACGACAAACGCTACAGCAATTTTAGGCTTGATTACAAATCAAAAGAGTTTGCCTTTGACAAACTGACCTACGACAACAAAACGGAAACCATCTCCTTCTCTCAGATGTCATCGGGCGAAAAAGCCCTTTTTGCCTTAGTTGCCGACCTTGTTCGCCGTATTATTGCAGCTAATCCTAATTATGAAATTAACCCACTCAAAGAGGGTAAGGGCATTGTATTGATTGACGAAATAGACCAACACCTGCACCCACTATGGCAGCGAAAAGTATTATCTAAATTAAAAGAAATCTTCCCGAAATTACAGTTTGTGGTAACTACGCATAGTCCACACATTTTAGGAGAAGTACATAATAGGCAGATAAAAATACTTGATGCTGGTGTTATAAAAACAGTTGAACAATATACCTACGGCAAAGACATTAGTGATATTTTACCACTAATGAATACACCAACACGAAACAAAGAAATAGAAACAAATCTTCTTACTTATTCCAGATTAATTGCACAAGAGCGGTGGAAAGAGGCTGCACTACTGAGAGAAGTATTAGAAAGGAAAATAGGCAAAGAAGAAATCGTTTTTGCACGTGCCGATGGGCTTATTAAGCGCAAACAGCTAATTGGAAGGTAAAAGATGAAAGGAATAATCAAAAACCAACCACCACCCAATTTTATCCGCTGGGTAGCGGACTATGAAAAACTTACCGGCACTACCTCTTACTCATGGAATAGGTTAAGAGACATTAACGATGAAGATACCAGAACTCGCATCATAAATGAGTTTGGGTATTGCTTTGAGAAAAAGAATTTGCGTTTAGCGCTGCTACAAGAACAGGGCTTTATATGTTGTTATTGTTGCAAACCACTAACAAATGATAAAAGTGTTATTATTGAGCATTATAACCCTAGAAGCAAATCCCCCGAAAATATGTTTGATTACAATAACTTATTTGTTTGTTGTAGCGGAATAGAGGTGGGTGATGACGGAGAGCAAATAAAACCGAAGCATTGCGGTGATGCAAAAGATGATATATTAGAAATAATTGAGGAAAACGGAATATTTGTCAGAATTATTGACCCACTTGAAAAGGAAAGTGAAGAGGTATTTACATGTGAAAAATCATTTGTTTATGATTTTTCAGGGAATATATTTGAATCAAATGGCAATCAAAACGCAGCATTTACCATAAAACAATTGCGCTTAAATCATCAACAATTGATAAAATCAAGAGCGCTTGTTCTGGAAGAGGCATTTCCGGGCATCACAGAAACAGGCATAATAGATTTGGATAGAGATGAAGCCAAATTATATTTAGACCACTACATGCAGTTGCACCGCGATGATGAGGATAGTGAGTTGAAATTTGAACCATTTTGCAATATAGTTATTTTCTTTTTAAAATTCATCCTCCACCATGCAAAAACGATTTCTTAAATACTTTTGGGATACCGGAGCCTCCACAGGCATTGACCCCGATACGCTTTCGCCCACTTTTAGGCTGAAGCGGCTGATTGAGTATGCCAGTTTTCCGGATTTAATTAACTACGATTTTGAAGAGGTGAAAACTTACCTTCCGCAAATAAACATAGACCGCCTCCGCGCCAACGAATACCGAAAAGAAATGCTAAAAGCCATTATTCCCTACCTGCCCACTACCAACGATTGGGAAGAAGCTATTATGCAAATGTTTAAAGACAAACTTGCGCAGGTAAAATGGCTTTATCCCGATAAAAATATAACAACCCCCAACTCGCAATAACCCCTGTTTCCTTTTCCTGCACCCGCCAAAACCTAATCTATGAAAAAAACCTTTGAAAAATGCCTTTGGGAAGACCTCACCATTTGGTTTGGCTTAGAAAGATTGGAAACCGCACAGCCTTATTTTACACCCTTGCAAACCTTAACCCAAGTACAACCCCATGTACCCGCATCGGTACAAGAAGAGTTGGAAAAACTACACAAACTCATTAGCCGCAAATTCTTAGACTGGAACGAAGATGAATTGAAAATGCAGTTTATTTCGCCCTTTCTATTTTTGGTAGATTATTATGAAAGCGATAGGTACCAACCTTTTTCGCAGCGCATCATGCAACTCCAAACCCCCGAAATAGAACTTTCGGGCGTGGTGGAGTGGATGCTGGCATCGGGTAAACAAATACCGCGCGAGCCTTTCTTCTTTTTACATGAGTACAAAAAAGAACAAGGCACCGATGCCGACCCGCTTGGGCAACTGCTGGCTGCCATGATTACCGCACAACACCTCAATACCAACAAAAACAGGGTATTGTATGGTTGTTATATAGTAGGTAAAGACTGGTATTTTGTAGCTTTGCAGGGTAAACAATACCAAAATACCACCAACTACAACGTAACCGAGTTTGACAAACTCGCCCTTGTTTTTACCATCTTACAAAACATCAAAAACCTCATTTGAACGGTTATATTTATTTCAATATCAACCTTACATCAATAAATACAAGAAATCATTAGCTAATATGAGTTCTAACCACATTTTCATATTCTCGGTAGGTCCGGTACAAACCTTTATAGCCCAAGCCCGAAAAGCCCAAGACCTTTTTGGAGGCAGTCGTTTATTATCGGCGTTGGCAGACAAAGCCATTCAAGCCGCCAAAGCGCAAGGTATAGACATCACTTACCCCCAACAAACCGACAACAACAACGGGCAAAACATACCCAACCAATTTGCCGGTATCTATAACGGAAATGAAGACCTTGCCACCATAGGGCAAACCATAGAAAATGCCGTGCGCAACCTCTTTACCAACCTTGCCCATGATGCCCTCAAATTCATGCAAGCCCCGCCCAATTTTGACCAAAAAGCCTACTTTGACCAAATCAACAGCCATTTAGAAATTACCTGGTTCTTTAAACCCTATACGCCCGAAACTTACGCCCACAACTACCAAACCGCCGAAAGAATTTTTGGCGGACTTAAAAACATACGCACCTTTACCCAACTGCCCGAAAAAGGGCGAAAATGCAACTTAGACGGCGAGCGAAATGTAAAAGTATATCGGAAAACCAAAGATGAAACCGATACCGCCCGACTGCTGGATAAAAAACTGTTTACCCAACCCAACCAAGTTTGTCTCTGGGATAACCAACCCAAAGACAACGACGACCGCACCCACAAACTCCTCCAAGCCGGCGAAGGGCTTAGCACTGTTTCCTTCCTTAAACGCTGGTATAAGCATAAAAATCTGATATTCCCATCCACTGCCAATATAGCTTTGTACGATTTGTTTAACTGGTGCGATGATACCGGTAAGTTTATATCTCACTTACAACCTATTGGACTGTGTCTTGGAGAAAAAGCAGAGGTGAACAACAATCTTTTGCGTTTTGCCGATGAAATTAACGGGCAAGTTTTTTACGAAGAAAACCTCACCCCCAAGTTTTTTGAACAACAAGGATTGCCCGAAGGAGCGCTAAGCTGTGTGCGCCAGCATGTGCAGAAACTGCCCGCAAGCAGGCTAAAAAAATACTATGCCGTTTTAACCTTTGACGGCGATAGCATGGGTAAAATCATGACCGGCAACTTCCTTAAACCCGATAAGTGCAACCAATACCTCCACAATTTTCAAAAGGAAACCTCCCGATTGCTTACCCAATTTGCCAAATCGGTAGAAAAAATCATCACCTTCCCCAAGGGTAGAGTTATTTATGCCGGCGGCGATGATTGCCTTGCCCTCATCAACCTCAATCACCTGTACGACGTACTTTTACAGGTGCAGGGCGAGTTTCACCGCACCGTAAACAGCCCACTCCAACAAACCTTTACCGATGTACTCAAACCCGGTTTCAACTTTACCTTTTCTGCCGGCATTGCCATTGCCCATTACGGCTCGCCTATGGGTATTGCCCTCAACGAAGCCCGCCGCCTGCAAGACAAAGCCAAAGAAGATGGCGATAGAAACGCTTTTGCCATAGGCGTACTCAAAAAATCGGGCGAAACGCACCAAACCTGCTTTAAATGGGAACAACTACCCCACCTGCAAACCATAACACAGCAATTGCAGCAAGATAACTTTTCCGATACTTTTATCCGGTCTTTAAATCGGGAGCTGGCGCTGTTTATAGAAGTGAAAGATTTTATTAACCAAATTGAAAATTCCAATTTTATCCGATTAGAAATGCAACGCCTATTAGAACGTTCTAAAAAATCCGACCTCAAAAATGCCGATTTTGATGCCATGTTTAACGCACTCAATAAACTTTTAACCAACGCCCAAACTTTGGAATTTTTCTTAGAAGCCCTCAACATAGCCAACTACATCAAACGCCAAACCAATCAACCCGAAAAAACTGCCGCCCATGCTTATTAAAATTAACCCTTTTGATACCCTCTTTTTTCGCGATGGCAAACCCTTTTCTATGGGCGACGACTCGTGGGCAGACAGCCTTTTTCCGCCTTCGCCCTCCGTTATTTACGGCGCTATCCGCACCCTGTTTTTGGGCAATACCAATTTTGCCACTGCCGATAAATTGGCTTTGGAAGAAGCAACCAAACACATCACCATATCGGGCATATACCTTCAAACAGAAAGCGGTTATTGTGTAACCGCCCCCAATGACTTTGCAATAGAAAAAACGGAAAACAATCCCCAGAAAACCATACTCCAGCCTCGCAACGCTGCCGCAGCCGGCATAGTGAGCAATAAACCGCTTACCCAAATAACCTACCCCGATTTTGTGGTGGACAATGAAAAAAGCAAAGGCATCATTACCCTGTTTGACCTTGAAGACTATTTAAAAGCCACCGATGTAGCAAAAATATCGCCCAACGCTAAGTACTTTGTTTCGGAACCTAAAATTGGCATTGGCAGAGATAACCTCACCTTTGCCACCGATGAGGGTAAACTCTATCGGGTGGATATGAAGCGCCTCAGTAATAAAACCCAAATTGTAGTAGAACTGCCCGATTTTCCTCACAAATGGCTTAGCATTGCCAAACTGGGCGCCGATAGCAAATTAGCCCATTTCAGCGTAGAACCCAACAAAACAGTAAGCGCACAAATACCCTTTACGCTTGCCCCAACCGATACCCTGTTTAAACTCTACCTTGCTACACCCGCCATTTTTGCACAAGGCTGGCTGCCCGCATGGATTAAACCCGAAAATGACTACATTGGCGAAATAGGAAACGGCGACCGCAAAATAACCTTGCAACTCACCGGCACAGCGCTGGGTAAACCCCTGCCCATAGGTGGTTTTGACCTTAAAGAGCAACAACCCAAAACCATGTGCCGCACAGTGCCTGCCGGGTCGGTTTATTACTTCCGCTTGGTAGCCGGAACTATTGAAGCGGTAAAGGAGTTATTGCATTGTAAAACCATATCAGACTACCTGCCAAACGAGGGTTACGGCTTGGCAATGGTGGGTAAAATTTAAACATCGGGCAGTTATGAAAGTGATTACCACAGTAGGCATTTCCATCTTAACACAAAATTATCAAGGTCAGTTTCCAAACAGCAAAGATGCATTGCTGTCTGATTGGGATAATGAGCGCATTCAGCCAGAAATTGAAAGATTTCGCAATCAAGACAATCAAAGCAACCAACTTTTTCCCAAAACCGACCAAGAAGTATGTGCCGAAATTCACACCCTTTATGAAATAGCCAAAGAAAAACCTGCCGAAACGCTGCAAGTGTACCTCCTTGCCACCGATACCGTTACCGCCGTTATAGCCTGCGAACTCATTATAGCATGGCTCAATTTTAAGAAAGAAGACGGCGATGAAACCGCCAAACGAATACAAATAGCCGCTGCGGTCAATACCGGCGAATTAGGCACAATTTGGCAACAACGCAGCATATATCAATCGGCATATCCCGATGCGTTTATATTGCCCATACCCGATTTACAGGTAAAAGACCCTCAAAAATTCCAAACCACCGGCTTCTCTAACCTGCTTACCGCCATAAACGCCATAGCCGGTACCGATAAACCCCTACTAAACATATCGGGCGGTTATAAAGCCACCATTCCTATCCTCACCATTATGGGGCAAATTTACGACTACCCCCTCCGCTACACCCACCAAGATAACAAAGAAGGACAAATTATAGGCTTAGAAAAACTGCCGGTGGCGTTTGATTATAGTATTTTTGAGGATAACTACTTAGCATTTGAATTACTTAAACCCGAGAAGGCATTATACAACCTCCCTACACCCGAGGTATTCAAAGATAATTTAGCAGAACAAGCAGATTTTGGGAGTATTGACAATTCTGGTTTAATCATTGAAATTGAAACGGGCAGCGAAAATACCAAGCGCATAAGCCTATCTGCATTAGGTAAATTATTGTTTGCTGCCTACCACAATAACATCCGAAGCAACGATATTGATATAGGCAATTTAGTAGGCAAGGTAATGGAGCTAAAAGTATTTCAGTTCTTTGCCAATAAATTTCCCGATAAAACAATATTGGAAAAACCAATTGGTATATCACCCCAAGGAGATGCTTACGATGCCGATGTGTGGGTAGAAAATGACCAATTTATTCTATCCATAGAAGTAAAGCCTGAGAAGGTAAAAATACTTGGAAATGGTGATACTATTGAGAGAAAATGCAGGCAAGGCGCTTTTCAAGCATCGCTGGCATACGCCAACGAGCGGCAAAGGGCAATAAAATGTATTGTGGCAATGTACCACCACCGCCAACCTAACCGATTCCAAGAGGCAGCATTTAAAGAATTGAAACAAATTAACATTTCTGCCTGTTCACATTTAGTTTGGCTATGGGTACAACCGCCCGATAATTACAAACATAATGTAAACTGGCAAATAACCCCGGATAGAGTAAAACAATTTGATTTCGAAACTATACAATGGAATGATTTCACTTGGGAGCGTTTAACCCGATAAAACTCAGTTTAATCCCATGTCTTACAAACAATTTACCCTGCTGCGCCTAAAAGAGCAATTTGGCTTAGCAGCCTACTATAAACCCCTTTTTACCCATGTAGCGCCACTGCCATACAGCAACTGGCTAAAAGATACGCTTGCCATGAGCAGAAAAAATCCTATTAAAAGCGAAAAAGCAAAATCAGAAATGATTGTAGCTCCTGTTTTATTAGAACTCAAACAGCAAAATGATGATTTTTTCACCATCTACTCCGGCGATATGCTTGAAGCAGACAAAAACGCCGGACTAACCGGAGAATGTGATTTTATTTTAGCCAAAAACACCCAGTCATTTACCATCAGCTATCCAATTTTTACCCTCATAGAAGCTAAAAAAAATGACTTTGAATTGGGTATTGACCAATGCGCCGCACAAATGTATGGTGCATGGTTGTTTAACCAAAAGCATAACCAGCCGGTTCCCTTTGTGTATGGCTGCGTTACCACTGCCGATGAATGGATGTTTCTTAAATTTGAAGACTCCGCTTTTACCATAGATACACAAAAGTATTTCATCAATCAATTAGACATGGTTTTAGGCGCTTTACAAACCATTATAAACGAATACAAAAACATAATTTAATGCTTTTAAATTAATATCTACTCAACAACTTGCCATCTATTAAGCAAATCACCATTACAATACAAACCGTAAAATCTACATACACTATGTACCAAATTACACGCCCCCTGTTTCTTATTTGCGAAACACCCCTGCACGCCGGCACCGGCGATGACTTAGGGTTTGTTAACCTGCCCATTCAGCGCGAAAGGCATACCGATTTCCCCAAAAAATGCCACCTACTTTTTAACCAAACCTATTCCCCAATTAATCTCCCTAAAAAATGTAGAAATGGACAAATCTTATCGCTTTTTGTTTGATACTGAGCCCACCGATGAGCAATTGGCAGAACTTATGCGTGCTGTTGCTACAGAGGTGAAAGAACGCGCTAAACTTGCCGACCAAAAATATAGAGCCTTAATGCAACAACAGCTTAAGCAAACACTTGAAAAATGGAAATCAATACAAAAAAAACATGAAAATAATAAAGCCTAAGTTGTTGGTTATTGCAGGTCCAAATGGTTCGGGAAAAACGTCTATAACCACCCAAATCCTGAAACACGAATGGATACAAGGCTGTATTTATATAAATCCCGATAATATAGCGCAAGAGCAATTTGGCGATTGGAATTCTCCGGAGGCAGTACTAAAAGCGGCTAATCTTGCTGCACAACAAAGGGAAGAATGTCTTTTACTGAAACAAAGCCTTATTTTTGAAACTGTGCTATCAGCAATTGATAAAGTTGAGTATATGCTCCGAGCAAAAGAAGCAGGTTTTTTTATACGTTTATTTTTTGTTGGTACTAATCACCCATCTATTAATGCAAGCCGTATTGCCCATAGAGTTATGGAGGGTGGGCATGATGTGCCAATAACCAAAATTGTTAGTCGCTTTTCTAAATCTATTGTTAACTGTTGCCTTGCTTCCTCTTTTGTGGATAGATTATATGTGTATGATAATTCCATTGAGTATGCAGATGCAACACTACTTTTCAGAGCAAGTAATGGGTTACTTCAAAAAACTTATGCGCCTATTAACGAATGGGCTTTACCAATTTACGAGAGTATTAACCCACCTCAAAAACAAGAATAAACACCACTATGCAATCCTATATAAACCACTCTTTAGTTTCAATCTCTTCATTTTAGTTAAACCGTAAAATCTACATACACTATGTACCAAATTACACGCCCCCTGTTTCTTATTTGCGAAACACCCCTGCACGCCGGCACCGGCGATGACTTAGGGTTTGTTGACCTCCCTATCCAGCGCGAGCGGCATACCGATTTCCCCAAAATTGAAAGCTCCTCGCTAAAAGGCGCCCTGCGCGAAGCCTTTGAACACGCCTACGAAACGTTTAAAAACGTAAGAACCGATGAAGCATTACCCGAAGAAGAGCATGAAAATAAAGCAAAAGCCTTTGCTTCTTGGGAAGCCAACGATGTAAAAGTGCATCGGGTTTTTGGGTTTGACGACGGCAGTATGAAAAAAGCTACCGCCAACAGGCTGAAAAAACTTTTCAAATACAAAGAATACAAAGAAGACGGTGATGACAAGGCAAAAGACGGACACGAATTTGCCGGCTGCCTTGCCCTTACCGATGCGCGCTTGCTGCTGTTTCCGGTTAAGAGCATGAAAGGCGTTTTTGTGTGGATAACCTGCAAATCGGTATTGGCAAAATTAGAACACGAACTCAAAATTGCAAACATTAATAACGAACTCAAACAAACCCTTAGCGCCTTAGTACCTAAATTAGCCATTGGGCAGCAGGCATGTAGGGCAAGCAATGCCAACGAAATAGGTATAAACGACAAAACGATAGTATTGGAGGAATACGCTTTTGAGGTAAAAACCGATACCGAAGACCTTGCCTATAAATTTGCCGGTGCATTAGCCAAAATGCTATTTACCCAACCCGAACAAAACTACTGGCAATTACTGCTCAAAAACCGCCTCGTCATTCTGTCCGACGACGATTTTAGAGACTTTGTAAAACTCAGCACCGAAGTAGTAACCCGTACCAAAATAGACAACCAAACCGGTACCGTAGCCACCGGCGCATTGTTTACCGAAGAATACCTCCCTACCGAGAGCATCTTATACAGCCTTGCCATGTTTACCGATGAGCGCGGTAAAAAAGCCACCCTCAGCGCAAATGAAGTGCAGGAGTTTGTAACCGATACCCTTGCCAAACAACTCAACCACGTTTTTCAATTGGGCGCTAATACCACATTGGGTAAAGGCGTACTAAGAACCCATTTACTCTAACCCATCCAAAAATCACTATACCATGCGTAGTAAAGTAGAACAAGGCAGAGCCGCCAAAGCATTAAAATACGTGCAAGAGGCACCAAAAACCGACGAGTTTAAATCTTACGCCAAAAAAGTGCCCATGATGATTAAAAGTCATGGCTTAGCGCCGGCATTGGCTTTCATAAAATCAAAAAACAGGCAGGCATACAACACCATTTATGCCGATATAATAAAATGGCTGAAAGACGATATTAAGAAAGTAGCTCCCGATATTCACACTAAGGTAACCACCAATACCGATACCGGCTTTATAGATTACCTCATCAATTTGGAAGACCCCGCCGTTTACCGCGCCATTACTAATGAAGTGCTTGCTTTTTTAAACTGGTACCGCCGCTTTGCTGAAGCAATCACCGCTTAAATCTCAACCTTATGCAACAAACAGATGCCCGATTGGTAATACTGCCCACACAAAAAGGCAGGTTTGTGGGGTACTTGCAATATGAAAAAGACGGTAAAACCAAACAAATTAACGTTCCGCCGCAGTACATATTTACCAATGCCGATTTAAACGGCGCAGCCTGCACTTTTTACTCCGAAGGCGGCGCAGTCAAAAAAATTGTGCTGACAAATGGTACGGTACTGCTCGATTTAACCCGGCAAACTGCCAAACAACCCACCGGCGGCAATACATTTAAACACCCCGACAGCTTTGATAAAACCAAAATACTGCACCCCATACTGCGCAACCTGAACGGTTTTACCGATATAGACAATTTTTCCTTGAAACTCTACAAAGCCACCCGATGTGAATGGAATACGGCAAGAGGCAGGCATGAATTTTATTTTTTCCGCACCTACCGAGGACAGATAGAATATCAAATCCGCCCCAATTACGGCAGTACCGATTTTACCGCTCTTGCCGCCCGGCAAGAGCGCTGTGCCCGCTCCCTTACGCACCCACACGGCAACTACCACACCCTGCGGTTTCAGCCCGATTGGAGGCTCATTGTGGGCTTAGGCTTAGAAAGTGTTTATGAAACCGCCATTACCCTACACCACATCTATGGCATACCCTACCTGCCTGCCAGCAGTATAAAAGGCGTAGTGCGCAGTTGGGTTATAGCCTGCTGTTTTAATAATCAGGAAACCATTGCCCTGCAAAATGAGCTGTTTGTTTACTTACTTGGCTCCGATGATAAGAGCTACGATAAAGAACAACACGAAGGGCAGCTCCTGTTTTTTGACAGTTTCCCCAATGCCGCACCCGCCATAGAACCCGATATTATGAACGTTCACTACCCCAATTACTACGGTGGCAATGAAGCCCCTACCGATACACAAAGCCCCAATCCCATTGTGTTTTTAACGGTAGGCAATAAATCTTTATCGGGCAACGATTTTTACTTCCAAACCATTGTAGGCGTTAGAGATAATCCGTCATTAGAGGCTATCGGGTTACAAAAAATGGGCGATATGGGCGTTTTCCTGCCATCGGGCAGCAGGCTCAGTAATAAAAGTACAGTATTGGAGCTTGCCACCTACTGGCTACAGTCTGCCCTTACTTTGCACGGCATAGGCGCAAAAACAGCCATCGGGTATGGGTATATGCGAGGGTAATATTTTTGCTGTTTTACACACCACACACCGCCCAGCCTGCGTTTCCCCAATAATAATTAGGCAGAAATGGTAAAAAAGTGGTTGAGCCGGCTTTGGAACACAGAGTTTGAAATAGGTAAACCCTATTATGCTGTGTTTGCACTACTGGTGGTATTGGTGGTAGGATTGTGGTATCCGGTAGTAGAGGTATTGTTTACCATGCACAGCGAATTTAACCTACCACATTATTTGCAAGCCATTAAAGGCAACAACCCCGATGTGGGGTTTGGGTATTATGTGCATATTTGGTTGGTGGTGGCGGCTTTGTGTATTATTTTTAGGTATGGCATAATTGTGGACTCGTATTTTAAAACACTCAAAACCCATAACCCCGATAAATTTAGGCGCGATTTTGTGGTTTATTTCACTGCCATTGTCACTGCCCTTGCGGTTAATTTGCTGGTGTTGGCAATAGCCGGCGGCATGTTTTGGAGTGCCGGATACACCTTTGCCCACGGATTTCATTTTGCCGAGAGGGTAGTGCAGGGGTTATATCATTGGGTAAACAACCATATCCCAACGTTGTTTAACGTAAAGTTTTACCCCCTTGCCTTACTGCTTGCCTTGGTTTTGAGCTCGCTGCCCGAGTATTTTGTACATCGGCTGGCACATACCTCTCGGTTTGTTTGGTATGTGTTTCACCAGCCGCATCATGCTGCCGAAATTTTACACCCTATGGCAAATGCGCCCGCTTATTTGTTTGATTTCTTTTTGGCATTGCCCAGAGGGGTGGTTTTTATTATCATCGGGAAAATAGTTTACACCCAGCCTATGCTGTTTGAGGGCAGCATGTATTTTTTGCTGAGTTATTTTATCGAAATTTTTAACCATAGCGGCGTTCATTACACCACCGCCTATAAAAATCGGGTTTTGCGCTTTTTGTGCGATATTACCGGCGGCGGCATTTACCACTTTTTGCACCACTCATCGGCACAAGAGCATCAAATGGCAAACCTAACCGGCGGACCTTTTTGCCTGTGGGACCGCATTTTTGGCACCTATGCCGAGCCACCTGCGCAAACACCACAAGTGGGGCTTACCCATAACCCGCCTATTGTGATGAACCCGCTTAGAATTTTATACGGCGGATTGGCAAAAATACTATATGAACTGAAAGCAAACCGCAGTTTTAAAACCCGATTTTGGGTTGTTTTTGGCTCGGTTAATTATGTGCCGCCAATTACAACAGAATTTGTAAAGCAGCATCGGGCAAACTAAGTTGCTCCATGTCATAAACCGGTTGTCATTTGGTTTAGCTTGCCCTTTTGCAAGTTGCAGCAGTGTAAGTTTGTATAAACAAGCCCTATTTTTCCGTTAGAACGAACAATGGAAATAATTGCCTTAATTACTTTAACACAAATTATGACCAAATCTTTAAACTTTTCATCGGGATTATACCCATGCAACCAATTTGCCGATTATTTTGCGTACCTTTGCACCCCGAATCGGAACATTACTGCATTTTATTTTATATTCTCATGCAAAATCAAGCCATCCGCAATATCGCCATTATTGCCCACGTTGACCACGGTAAAACTACCTTGGTTGACAAAATTCTGCACCAGTGCAAACTCTTTGCCGACCACCAAAAAACCGGCGAACTTATCTTAGACAACAACGAACTGGAACGCGAGCGCGGCATTACCATCTTGTCTAAAAATGTATCGGTAACCTATAAAGGGGTAAAAATTAACATCATTGATACGCCCGGGCACGCCGATTTTGGTGGCGAAGTGGAGCGCGTACTAAACATGGCAGACGGTGTGCTGCTGTTAGTTGATGCTTTTGAGGGCGCTATGCCGCAAACCCGTTATGTGCTGCAAAAAGCGCTTGCCAAACGCCTAAAACCTATTGTGGTTATAAATAAAGTGGACAAGGAAAACTGCCGTCCCGATGAGGTGCACGAAGAAATTTTTGACCTCATGTTTAACCTCGATGCCACCGAAGAGCAGTTAGATTTTCCTACTGTTTACGGCTCTGCCAAACAAGGTTGGATGAGCGGCGACTGGAAAACAACCTCTACCGATGTTACCCACCTGCTTGATGTAATTTTAGAAGCCATACCCGCACCGCCTTTTATAGAGGGTACTGTGCAAATGCAAGTTACCAATATTGACTACTCTGCTTATATAGGGAGAATTGCCGTTGGGCGAGTTGCGCGCGGCACTATTACCGAAAACACGCCGGTAAGTTTGGTAAAACGCGATGGCAGTATCGTAAAATCGCGCATAAAAGAGGTATATGCCTTTGAGGGTTTAGGTAAAGTAAAAACCGATAAGGTAGTTTGCGGCGATTTGTGCGCCATTACCGGCGTAGAGGGCTTTGAAATAGGCGATACCATTGCCGATTTTGAAAACCCCGAAGCGCTGCCTGCCATTGCCATTGACGAGCCTACAATGGGCATGTTTTTTACCATTAACAACTCGCCGTTTTTTGGCAAAGAGGGTAAATTTGTTACCTCCCGACACCTGCGCGACCGCCTTTTTAAGGAAACCGAAAAAAATCTTGCCCTGAAAGTAGAAGAAACCGACTCGCCCGATGCTTACATAGTTTATGGCAGGGGCGTTTTACACTTGTCTATCCTTATAGAAACCATGCGCCGCGAAGGATATGAACTGCAAGTGGGCAAACCTAAGGTAATTATTCGCACCATAAACGGACAAAAATGCGAGCCCTATGAAATACTTACCATAGATACGCCCGAAGGAAAAGCGGGTAAGGTAATAGAACTGGCTACACAACGCGGGGGCGAGCTGGCTATTATGACTCCCAAAAGCGATGTAATGCACTTAGAATTTAACATCCCCTCGCGCGGATTGATTGGTTTGCGTACCATAATACTTAATACCACCGCCGGCGAAGCTATTATGGCACACCGCTTTACCGAGTACCGCCCATGGAAAGGTGAGTTGCCCTCGCGCATAAACGGCACCCTTATTTCTATGGAAACCGGCACTGCCATTGCTTACACCCTTGATAAACTACAAGACCGAGGTATGTTTTTTGTTGAACCCGGCGATGCCATTTACGAAGGGCAAATAGTGGGCGAACACACCCGTTCAAACGACTTGGTGGTTAACCTTACCAAAACCAAAAAACTAAGCAACGTGCGCGCATCGGGCACCGATGAGAAGGTAAAACTGCCACCCGCTATTAAGTTCTCGTTAGAAGAAGCTATGGAATACATAGAAGACGGCGAGTATGTAGAAATTACCCCCCAAAGCATCAGGCTGCGCAAAATATACTTAGACGAAAACGACCGCCGCCGTATGGAAAAACAGGCAGAAAGTGCTTCGGTTTAATTGCTTAAACTATAAAGTTGTATCCGTTTGGTTTGGGGTAAGCCGCTTCTAAATTGCAGCAAGGTTCATAAACAAATAAAAACCGCCCAAGTTTTCTATCTTTGTTAAAAGTAGAAAAGACAAGAGAATGGAAATTTCCGTTAAACAAAACACCAAGAATAAATTCGGTCAATACTTTACCCCTAAAGTAGTGGCCGAATTTATGATTGAGTTGGCTGATATTTTTCCATCTTCTACAATTTTAGAGCCTTCTTGCGGTGAGGGCATTTTTTTGAAATTATTACAACAAAAAGGCTTCAACAACTTAACCGCTTATGAAATAGATCCCCATTTGGCGAACGAATTTTCATGCGTGAAGTATGAGAGTTTTGTTTCGGCAAAAATTGAAAACAAGTTTGACCTTGTTATCGGAAATCCGCCTTATATACGTTGGAAAAACCTTGAAACCGAGCTAAAACAGGAGCTTGCCAAAAGTGTAATTTGGAATAAATACTTCAACTCTCTTTGCGATTATCTCTACATCTTCATCTTAAAGTCTATTGAGTTGTTGAACCAAAATGGGCAGCTCATTTTTGTTTGTCCCGAATACTGGATGAACACTACCCACTCTATTTCACTTCGGAATTATATGGTAGAGAATGGTTATTTTGAAGAAATATACCATTTTAATGAAACCCCTGTTTTTGATAAGGTAACAGTGTCTATTGTTGTTTTTAAGTACATAAAATCAAAAGAAAAAAAACCTTCTATTAAGGTTGCAAAATTTTATGCCAACCAAAAACTTACTAAGAAAACACTTACAGCCCTCAAAAATCAAACGCCATGTAAAGATGTCGAATACCTATCGGTTTCTCAATTTAAACTAAACGAAAGGTGGATTTTACATGCCGATGAAGTACAAGAGAGGTTAAAGATTTTTGAAAACAGTTGCAGCAAGTTTAATGCAAATGCTCCGCTATCCTTGTTTGATGAGGGAAATGTAGAGCTTTATACCATTGGAGATATTTGCGATATTGGTAATGGGTTGGTGAGTGGTTTAGACAAAGCATTTCAGGTAAATGGCGCTGTATTAACCAACCGTGAACTTGCTGCAACAATGAAGGTGGTAAAAGCCAAAGACCTAAAACCCTTTTATGCCGAAAATGCTACTACCTATATTTATGTAGAAGAAGGACTAACCGAAGCAACTTTTAAAGAAAAATACCCCCATTTTTACCAACACTTTAAACCCTATAAAGCTGATTTAGAAAAAAGATACCAGTATAACAGGAAAATAAATTATTGGGAGTGGGTTTTTCTGAGAAACTTAAACCTATTTAATAAGCCCGAAAAGCGAATCTTTGTGCCTTGCAAAGAGCGGATTTCCAATAAAAATCATTTCCGGTTTGCCTTAGTTGAGAAGGGCTTTTTTCCAACACAAGATGTAACGGCAATTTTTAAAAAACCAACCACTAAGGAAAGTATAGAATATATTTTGTCGTACCTAAACCTGCCAATTGTTTTCGATTGGTTAAAATGTAATGGAATTGTGAAAGGAAATATCGTTGAGTTTTCTGAAAAACCTATTTCCAGTATTCCTTTTAGGGCAATAGATTGGGCTAACCCAAAAGAGGTTGCTGTACATGATACTATATCAGAACTAACCCGGCAATACCTCTGCTCCAAAGATAGGGAACTGCTGAACCTGATAAATCAAACATTTAACCATTTGCTCAATATGCCATGAATATAGTAAATTATACTGAATTAATTAACAGTATTAAAGGAACGTCTATACCCAAACCTATATCGGGTACTTTATCGGGACATGCGGCAGGTGAGCCGTTCGATAAATATGTTTATCGGGAAATTAAAAAACAGTTGCCTCAATATACTTTTAGGCAGTATGAATATCTAAACGATTTATATAGCAAACACCCGGCTATAATTGGTTACGAGGCAAGGCAGGCATTATTTAACTCCCCAACTGTTTTATTTTTATTGAGTAGGGGCAAAAATGCTACCGACAAGTGGAGTATTGAAAACCCATTTGATGAAAAGCAAAATGATACAGCCGATATTTTGGTTGTGAAAGGCAATTTTTATGAAATTATAGATATTAAAACTCGAAATTTAGCAAAATCGGCACAGCCGCCTAATATCATATCCGCATTTAAATTAGCGCAGGTTTGTGCAAAAATGTTTGATAATCAGGAATTTGATAGTTTCACCATCAATTATCTTCAAATTGACTGGAAACTTGACCACGATAAGTTAATATACAATGATGCTCACGTTGCGTACTTGTTTAAATGTAACCCAGCCAACCTATACATTAATTGGGCAGCAGCTATGCAAATTCAGTTTCATGTTTCCGACTTAGACCAGAATTACACAGGTAGTATGGAAGATTGGGCTAAATCTTACTTAGTTCATTTTGTGGCACAAGCCCGAAGAAGAGCCGATGATATGGTTACCCGATTTGTGAAACCATTTGAAAAGTACATAACATAAAAGCCGATAATTTTGAACATGTATAAATATAGCAAAACGGGTTACCGGTAAAGATGAACAAGTTAAAGGCGAATAAATTGTTACTGCTAAATGTTGCCGCTAAAACCATTTTGTGGCTTACCTGCCTAATAATAACAACGGCTGCCTTGGCTCAGAACACACACAATGCCGAGTTTTGGGCGGGTTACATTACCTCTGCCCGAGTAAGCAAACACTTTTCGGTGTGGAACGATTTTCACTTAGTGCCTACTGCGTTTTTCATTAACCGCCACGGGCTTACCTGGCATATTACCGAAAAAACTGCCCTTACATCGGGTTATGCTTTTTTGGTTACTGCTACTGCTGCATCAGCTAAATTGGTAAGGCAGGAGCATCGCCCCTGGGGGCAGTTAGAGCTGAGGCTGCCCTTGATTTACAAAACAACCTACCGCTTTAGGATACGTTATGATGCCCGATTCAGGCAAAAAATGGTTGCCGCCCAACCAACCGATGAGTTCCTTTTTTACCACCGCCTCCGGTTTATGAACAGCCTAAACTTTCATATAACCAACCTTTCGCCCCAAAGTAGGCTAACATTTACCCTCATGAACGAAATTTTGCTTAACTTTGGGCAGCAATACACCGGTAAACGCTTAGACCAAAACCGCATTTTTGCCCTTGCCGGCATTAACCACAAACACATATCGGTAATGGCGGGCTACCACCACCGCATGATTCCGCTTGCTACATCGGGCTTTAATTTTAAACATGGCGCTACGGTTTGGGTTATTCAAAATTTTAACCTCCGGCGCAAAAGCATCAAAACGTCTCTTTAATTTATGGAAATTACCGCATCGCACTTTATAGGCAGTTTTGTAAAAGTGAGCCAGTGCCCGCCGCCCGATAAGCCTGAATATGCGTTTGTGGGCAGGTCTAACGTGGGTAAGTCATCGCTCATTAACATGCTTACCGGACGAAAATCATTGGCAAAAGTATCTATAACGCCGGGTAAAACGCAAACCATAAACCATTTTATCATCAATAATAACTGGTATTTGGTTGATTTGCCGGGCTATGGTTATGCCAAAGTATCCAAAACGCAGCGCCGAGATTGGGAAAAGTTTATTCAGAACTACCTTGTAAAACGCCCCAACCTGCAATGCGTTTTTCTGCTCATAGACAGCAGAATACCGCCACAAACCCTTGACCTTGAATTTGCCAACTGGCTTGGCGAGCGGCAAATTCCGTTTGTCATCGTTTTTACCAAAATTGACGATAAAAAATACAAGCCCCAAAACATAGAAGTGTTTAAAAAAGCAATGCTCCAAACTTGGGAAGCCCTGCCCGATATGCTCCGCACATCGGCAGAAAAAAGATTGGGTAAAGAGGAACTTTTAGATTATATAGCCAAAATTAACAAACAGTTTAAGGCTGCCGATATTCAACCGTTAGAGTTGTTGCCCGATGAAGAGTAGTGATGGCAAAATTTAGATATTTATTGCATTGGGTAAAAAAAATGCCAAGCGATAGCGGAAAATTTGGAGAAAAAAATTACTTTTGAACCGGCAATTTAACTCCTCAAATTTTCAGTTGCTATGCAAAAAAGCTATTTCTACTATGCCTGTTTGTTGTTTTTGAATTTGGCAGCATCTGCCCAGCAAGGCACTTTTGACCGCATTATTACACAAGTTTTTAATGCACAGTGCAACAATGCCGGTTGCCATGCCGCAGCAAGCGCCGCCGGCGGGCTTAGCTTAGAGGGTACGCCCGCCCAAATAAGGGCTGCCTTGTATGATGTTAATGCTACCAATGCCGTATCACAAGCGGCAAACAATAAACGTGTTTTTCCGGGGCACCCCTACCGCAGCAAGTTGTTTATGCTGGTAAACAACGGTTTATCACCGCACGAAACCCTGCTGCCCGAAGAAGACCCCGGCAATATACATGCAGGGATAAATATCAGCAACCTGCACAAAGAACTGATACGACAGTGGATTTTGTTTAACTGCCCCACCACCGGACAGGCTGTTTCGCACAGTATGTTGGAGGAGTTTTACAGCGGCAACGGTATTTGGGCAACAGACCCCGCCAACCCGCCCGCTAAACCCGCCCCGGGCGAGGGTTTTCAAATCCATTTGGGTCCTATTTTTCTGCCCCCGTGGCAGGGCGCTGCCCAACCCGATGAAGAATACCACTACAAATATGCCACCCTGCTGCCGCAAAACATAGAAATTCATCGGTTAGAGGGTAATATAGGCAGTTCGCACCACATGATTATGTTCCGCTACAACAATACCAATAATGCTAATAGTATCCCATGGGGTTTGCAACAAAACGAAATGGGCGGAGGGCGCTCCATGATAGCCGCCTTTGGGCAATCGGCAACAGTTAGCCTGCCCCAAGGTACCGCTTTTAGGTGGTACGCTAACAGTTTTTTAGACCTCAATACCCATGTGGTTAATTATTCAACTACCGCCGTTTTGGCTACCGATGTGTATGTAAATGTTTATACACAACCATTTAACACAGCAGCTCAGGAAATGAAAACTACTTTGCTCATAAACCCTGCTTTGTTTATTCCCTATGGTGCAGGGCTGCAAACCTTTACCGCCGATATTAGAAATAACGCCTCCTTGCCTTCTACTTATTATGTTTGGCAAATGAGTTCGCACACGCATCGTTTCGGGCAAAGTTTTAACGTATGGCGGCGCAATACTGATGGTACAAAAGGAGAACACCTCTATAATGCCAACAAATACAACGGTATTCCGGAGTGCGAAGAAATAGGGTACGATTATCAGCACCCACCAAACCGCATTTTTGACGGCTACCTGCAAGTGCAAAACTCGGTAGGTATGATACAAGAAGCTACCTACCTCAACAATGAGATACAGCCTTTTATTACTTGGGGGAACACGGTAAACGATGAAATGATGATTACGGGCATATTTTACCTCGAAAGCCTAAACGGTGTAACCCTGCCCGATGGCTCAGTTTGTTTTGCTGAGGAAATTGCTACGGTTTTGCCACAGCCCAATACCTATAACCCTACTGAGGCGTTTTCTGTAAACATTGTTCCTAATCCGGCGGCGCAGCAGGCTACCCTCAGCATTGGTACTAAAAAGCCGGTTCAAGACGCTACTTTTACCTTATACAACCTCATGGGCGAAGCCGTTTTACAAATATCTGCCCTAAACCTTGATGCCGGCTCTGCACCACAAGAGTTTCCGCTACACCTTAGCGGACTGGCACGAGGTATGTACCTGTACCTCCTCTCTTCCAACAACGGCTCTTTTACCACGGGTAAACTAATGGTTAAATAACCTAACTACTTCCCGAAGCGTAAAAAACAGGTACACCCACCTGAATCCCTGCCAAGTGCCTCTGCACATTGGCGGGGATTCTTGTCTTATAAGGAAGCAGGTGATAGGCTGGGTAATACCGCTTTTATTTACTGAACTGTTGTATCTGCGCCTATCAGCAAAATTTTTCGTTTTAGCCCAATCCCTTCTTTCAGTTCTACTAAACTGAAATACCTAAATGTTACCACTATCAGCGCCATAATGTTTACCACCATGCCCATTATGAGGTAAAGGATATAAGCAAATGAAAATAAAATAATGCCCACTTGTTCCCACGAAAACAGGTAAACTACTAAACCTACTGCTCCGGTAAATAGTACCGGTATTAATCCTATTACCGAAGCGGTAATAAACACAGTAACTACATATAGCCAAAAAGTAGCAAACCAATTATTGCTTGTGAGTTCAAAACACCTGCCCAATGCACCGGCAAACCCTTTACCCTCTACCGCCCTAACAACGTAAGTAAATGAAAGAGCGATAAACGGATAAGTAGCTAAAACGGATAATGCAATAAAGGCAAGGATAAAAAACACCACCATACCTTCAGAAAAATCCGATTGGTCTGCCATAAAAACAAATGACCCCATGAAGATTGCCATAACCATTATTACAACAAAAAAAACAATGGTAAAGGCAATGATGAGCAAAAAAGTGGTGCCGAGGTATAACCCAAAGTTATCAAATGCCTTTTTGCGCACTTCTGCTACACTTATTTGGTTAAAATCGGAGCGCCGTATGTAAAGAAACATAAACTCATGCACCACCGCTATTAACATAACCGAACCCAGCATGGCAAGCAAAGAAAACAATGACGATAAGCCGGTGTAAGTTCCCAGTTCATCAAAGGCACTGTCAAAAGTAGAGGAATCTGCAAAAACCCAGTAAAACATGGTAATATAAGCGCCCACTGCCAGCAGAATAAAAGGCATGGCTATATACAAAATACTTTTAAACAAGATAGAGCCGTTTTGCCTCACAAAAGCGGTAGCAGCGGCTATGGTTTCGCCCATATTGCGCACTTTGCGAAACTGTATTTTTTCTTCTTGCAGCATATTTCAATAGCGTAAAGGGGCAGCTTGTTTACAAGCTACACCCCTATAGTATAGGTAATCAATTGTAAATACATTAATCATCAGCCAAAATGAGAGCCGAAATAGGGCTGAGTTCCGCTTTTTTGTCTTTGTACTTCTTTTTGGCTTTTAGGTCCACTGTCCAGTCGTCCACTACGGTTTTCCAGTTGCCATCGGGTAGTTTTATGGTTACTTCCTTATCTTGGTTACCGTTAAAAAGTACCAGTATGTTTTTCCACGAATCGCCGTTTGCATTATTTTTAAGCAGGTAGCCTACTACATTAGGCTCTTGAATGGGTAAAAATTCTAAATGTTGAAGCAGTTGTTCGGTAGTAGTCATTCTAAAAGCCGGGTGCGCTTTTCGGAGCGCAATGAGTGCAACGTGGTATTCAAACAGGTTTTTGTGTTCCGATTTTCGGAGCCAGTCAATTTGGTTAATGGCATCGGGCGATTTATAGGAGTTTTCTTCGCCATTTTTGGTTCTGGTCATTTCTTCGCCGGCATGTAAGAAAGGAATACCCTGTGAGGTAAGCACAATGGTATTGGCTAAACGGTGCATAAGCAGGCGTTTTTCTTCGGTGTCGGCGGCGTTTGAAATGCGTAAGCGGTCGTATAGGGTATGGTTATCGTGGCACGATACGTAGTTGATGCACTGTATAGGTGCACCTGCCCAGTAGGCAGTAGAATAGTTTATTTTGCTGTAGTCTATTTGTGGGTGTTGGGTAGCTGCCACAATGCCAAACTTAATGGTTTCTTCCTTACCCGATGCGCCGCTCACAAACCCTTTTTCTTCGTGAATAAACACGCTGCCTTTCAGACCGTCTCGCAGGTCATCGCTAAAAGCGGCAATGCGCGGAAGTTTGTAAATGCTCTTTTTAACCGGTCGTTTATCTTCGGGCAGGGGCGAGTTGCCGGGAGTCCAGCCTTCGCCATACACAAAAATAGTGGGGTCAATTTCGTCTAAGGCGGCGCGCACTTGGTTCATGGTTTCAATATCATGAATTGCCATAAGGTCAAACCTAAAACCGTCTATATGGTATTCGGTAGCCCAGTATTTTACCGATTCTACAATAAATTTGCGCACCATAGCCCGCTCTGATGCGGTTTCATTGCCACAGGCTGAGGCATCAGAAAAACTGCCGTCTGCCCGCTGGCGGTAGTAGTAACCGGGTACCAACTGTTCAAAGTAAGAATCTTGAGTAAGTCCGGTATGGTTATACACCACGTCCATAATAACCCTTATGCCTGCGTTGTGCAGGGCTTTCACCATTTCTTTAAACTCGCGTATGCGCACACTGCCGTCATAGGGGTCGGTAGCATAAGAGCCTTCGGGGGCATTGTAATTTAGCGGGTCATATCCCCAGTTATATTGCGGCTCGTTCAGTCGGGTTTCATCTATGGAGTTATGGTCAAAACAAGGTAGTATGTGTGCATGTGTAACGCCTAACTGTGCTATATGGTCTAATCCGGTTTTTTCACCTTGGGGACTTGTTGTGCCTTTTTCGGTCAAACCCAAGTATTTACCTTTGTTTTTAATGCCCGATGTTGGGCTGACCGAAATGTCGCGCAGGTGAATTTCATAGATAAGAATATCGGCAAAACTTTTTAGCGGGGGTCTTTTGTCTTTGTCCCAGTCTTTTGGGTTCGTACTTTTTAAATCAACCACCATAGCTCTAAGACCATTAACCCCTACTGCTTTGGCATAGGGGTCGGGTACTTCGGTTAGCCACTTACCCTGATGTAATACCTGAAATGTGTAAAACTTACCTTTTTGGTTGCCGTCAAGCGTAACCGCCCATGTGCCGTTGCCCGATTTAGCCATCACAGCTTCTTTGAGCAGGTTGCCGTTAATACCGGCATCGTACAACTTTAATTTTACTTGTGTGGCATTGGGAGCCCAAATTTTAAATACCGATTGTTTGGTGGAGTAGGTTAGCCCTAAGTCTTTACCGCCATAAAATGGGTATAGGTCAAAATTAGCGGGCAGTTCTGCCGGTTTTTCGGTTTTTCGTTGCGATGTACAGGCTGATAACATGATGCTGATAATTAAAACGATAAGGTGTGGTGTGTATTTCATGGGCAGTTTACAAGTATAGGGTGGTAAAAAATGGTGTAATAATGGTTATTGCTGAATGTGTGTAAAGGTAGTATTTTGTGGTAAAACGGATACAAATTGTGGTTAAAAAATTGTGATTGCCGGTAAAATTAGCGGGGTGGGGGTGAGAGAGTGCCGGGGTGGCGTTGGTAGGAGTTGTGGCAGAAAGGTTACATTTTAACTTGGTGCAATCCGGGCGGGTAGGTTTGGTTTACCCATTCCACTATTTGTTGGTAATGGTGCGGGTGTTTTACAAAATCAAGGTCATCGGCATGTATGATTAGTACAGTCAGCATCGGGTTGTTTTTAAAGTAGTTGAAGTAAATATCTTCTACTCTTTTTAAATAAGAGGTTCTTACCTGTTGTTCAAAATCTCTGCCGCGTTTTTGGATATTGGCAAGCAGGCGGGGTATGGTGGCATGTACATAAATGATGAGTTGTGGCTGTGGCAGATTGGGGTAAACGGTGTTAAACATGCGTTCAAATAGGTGGTATTCATCGGGTTGGAGGTTTACCGCTGCATAAAGGAGTGATTTTCTGAAAATATAATCCGAAATGGTAAGGATTGGTTCGGTGTTATATTGGTGCAAAAACCGGCTCAATTGGTGGTAACGATTGAGCATAAAGTGCATTTCGGTATGAAAAGCATATTTTTCGGGTTCGGCATAAAATTTGGGCAAAAATGGGTTATCGGCAAATTCTTCCAGTATGAGGTTGGCTTTATAGTCATGCGCCAGCATTTGCGCTAAGGTAGTTTTACCTGCGCCGGTATTGCCTTCTACGGTTACTAAGGTATAATGCTCAAAAGCCATTTCGGGTTATATTGTTTGATGTTAGCGTGCGTTTTGATTGTTGGGGGTTTATTGGGTTGTTTTTTACCCGATGTGCCGTCAAACAACAAGGCTTACCAATACTCGCCGGGAGTCAGATATTGCTGTACATAATTGGTAACGCCTTCTTCAAGCGTGGTAAGGGGAGTATAATAACCGGCATGGAGGAGTTTGGTTATATCGGCTTCGGTAAAATACTGGTAACTTTCCCTAATATCGGCGGGCATATCAGTAAACTCTATATTCGGGTTTAGGTTCATGGCGCTGAACACTACATGGGCAAGGTCTATAAAAGTGCGGGCATTACCGGTGCCTAAATTATATAAACCACTTGCGGGCAGTTTGTAGCGATAAAGCCAGTAGCAAACATCGGCTATATCTTTAACGTAAATAAAATCGCGCAGTTGTTTTCCGTCTTCAAAATCGGGTCTGTGCGATTTAAAGAGTTTTACCTTGCCGGTTTGTTGTATTTGGTTAAAAGCATGAAATACTACCGATGCCATGCGTTTTTTGTGGTACTCATTAGGACCGTAAACATTAAAAAATTTGAGTCCGTACCAAACCGGCGGGCTTTTTTGCTGACCAAGCGCCCACTTATCAAACTCATTTTTTGAAACGGCATAAGGGTTTAGCGGATGTAGGGTTTGGGGCAGTTGGTGGCTATCCTTATAACCCTGTTCGCCCTTGCCATAAGTGGCGGCAGAGGAGGCATACACTAATGGAATTTGGTAAAGCGAGCATATATTCCATACCTCTTGCGAGTAGTGGAGGTTGAGCCGGTCAAAAATTTCGGTACTAAAATCGGTGGTATCGGTTCGGGCGCCTAAGTGAAAAATCATTTCTACATTTTGATAATTGGAATGAATCCAACTTAAAAATGCGCCTCGGTGTACCCAGCCGAGATAGTGTTTATTGAGCAGGTTTTTACGCTTGTCGTAATTGGTAAAGTCATCTACCAAAATGAGGTCGGTTCGGTTTTGTTGGTTAAAAAGTGCGGTTAGCCCACTGCCAATAAACCCTGCTGCACCGGTAATAATAATCATGGTATGCCCTGTTGGTTGTTTGGGCAAAGGTACTACTTTTTAGACAATCTTTGTGTTGGCATTTTTTTGTATATGATAAATAAGGCTTTTACAAAAACACAACAATTTTGTGTTTTTTTGTGAGAAAAAGGAAAAGGCTAACCAAGTGCTGTACCTTTTTTGCTAAAACTTGGTATATATTTATATTCTATTTATATTACTAACCAAAGCTACCGACCATGCTGCCGGCGGAGCGCTGAACAATGCTTTGGTGGCAGCCCAAGTGGACTTGAAAAAAGCCGACCGGCGGTACTGGTCTAAATACTCTGCCGATTGCCAACGGCTATGGGTAAAAAAGATAGTAGGATTGTGGTGGTCTTGCCAAAGTTCTAAGTGCATACAACCGTCAAATGCTGCAATGGTGGTTTTACTTTCTTCAAACAAACGCATAAAGGTGGGCACTTCTTCTTGCCTAAACTGCATTTTAACAATTCGTACCAGCATGAGCAGCCATGGTTTAAAATGAACTTGGGTTAAAAAAAACCTCAATCAGTTATTAAAGGGAAGTAGCAATTGCTCTGTTATTTATTTTTTTTACCATTCCGGTAAGTACTTGTTGTGGACCTACTTCTATAAACTGGGTAGCGCCATCGGCTATCATGTTTTCAATGGTAGCAGTCCACAGCACGGGGGCGGTAAGTTGGGCTATCAGTTTTTCTTTAATTTCTTCGGCATCAAGGGTGGGGCGGGCATCTACGTTTTGGTAAACCGGGCATACGGGCGTTTTAAACTCGGTTTCTTCAATGGCTTTGGCAAGTTCTGCCCTTGCAGGCTCCATGAGCGGTGAGTGAAAAGCGCCGTTTACCGGTAAGGGCAGCACTCGGCGGGCACCGGCTTCGGTCAGTTTTAGTTTGGCAATTTCTATACCTTTTAGTGTACCCGAAATAACTAATTGACCCGGACAATTAAAATTTGCCGCTACTATTACTTCTTCTTCAATGCTGTTACAAATAGCAGCTACCAAAGCATCATCTTCCAAACCTAAAACAGCAGCCATGCCCGATGGCTGCGCATCGCAGGCGGCTTGCATTGCCATAGCACGTTTGTAAACTAAGCGCAAACCATCGCCAAAGCTGAGGGCGCGGGCTGCTACTAATGCCGAAATTTCGCCCAATGAATGACCGGCAACCATGGCAGGTTTAAAATCTTGAATAATACGGGCTTTTACCACAGAGTATAGAAATACCGATGGCTGTGTTACACTGGTTTGTTTAAGTTCCTCGGCGCTGCCGGTGGTCATAATGGCGCTGATGTTAAAGCCCAGTATTTTGTCTGCTATTTCAAGGTACTCTCTTGCTGCCTTTGCAGTATTATACAGCTCTTGAGCCATGCCCGGTTTTTGCGAACCCTGTCCGGTAAATATGTATGCTTTCATTGAAGTATGTATTTGAAGTGCTTATTAAGATCAATATTGGGCGCTGCTTTTCCTGCATACCTAATTTACGGGCTTACAAAACAAGAACACATCGGGCATCTAAAACCCGATGTGAGTTGCATTTGCAAAGTTATATGGCAGGGTTAAAAGAGAAAGGAGTATTGCTGCGGCAAAAACAGAGTAAAGGTACGGTTTTTTTTGTCCAAAACAAGTTTTTGTTTGTATTTTCTGTTTTTTTTCTGCTTCTTTTACTGATACCTTGCACAGTACATTTGCTATAAGTGCTTGTAAATAAAGCGTTATGGCGTGGTTAAGTAAAACTACGGGCTGGTTCAGTCATCGGGCAGGGTAATAATGCGTGCCAGCATAGATTGAATCATTTTACCTACTGCTTCTTTAGGATTTTGGCTGAAAAGCCCTTTGGGTCTGTTGGCTAAAATTACATTTACCGACAGGGCTCTATGCCCCAATAGCCGGCACAAACCGTAAATGGCGGCCGTTTCCATTTCAAAATTAGTTACCCTATGTTGATTGTAGGAAAAATTTTGCAGTTGGGCGGGTAGGTCTGCAATGGCGGGCAGCAGCCTAAGTTGCCTGCCTTGTGGTCCGTAAAATCCGCCGCAGGTGGCGGTAATGCCGGTGGTAATATCGTTAGCTAACTGTTGCAGTAAAAACGGGCTGCCTTGTGCAATATAGGGGGCTACCATAGGGCTAAAAGCAGGTAGTTGTTGCAAAAGCTGTTGCTCAATGGGGTTGGGGGTAAACCGGTAGTAATGCAACAATCCTTCTAAACCCAATCCAAAAGAGGAAGCCACTAAACTTTCTACTGCCACATCGGGCTGCAAACTTCCCGATGTGCCTAACCTAATGATGTTTAAGGAGGTTAGGTTTGGCTTTACTAATCGGGCTGGCAAATCTATATTAACCAAAGCATCTATTTCATTCAGCACAATATCTATGTTATCGGTTCCTATGCCGGTAGAAATAACGGTAAGCCGTTTGTTGCCTATGCGTCCGGTATGGGTAACAAACTCCCGTTTTTGCACCCTATGTTCCAGTTCATCAAAATAGAGCGAAACCATGGCTACGCGGTCGGGGTCACCCACGGTAATAATAGTTTTTGCTATCTGATGCGGCAGTAAATGTAAGTGATAGATGCTGCCATCGGCATTTAAAACAAGTTCGGAGGGAGCTATCATAAAGGTAGGTTTAAATGGATGGTTATAAGTTGTATTGGGTTGAACTGACTACCGGTTTTCACTAATGAAAAGAAAAGTTAGTGTATTCCTATTAGCATTTCTGTATTGACCGATACGGTTACAAAGGTAAGCAGATTTGGTGAATGAGGAAAACTGAAAAGCGGCTACCCAATACCATTATCTGCCTAAACTATCTACTAACAACTAAAATTTGGTAAAAAAACTGCCTAAAAATGAACTATTGAGATACAAATAGTGTATTTAGTACAACAAGGTAAGTGTAATAATTACACCTTGTAAAAACTCTCCGATTACCATTTCACAAAGTAACCGTTTTAAGACTTTTCTTATTTTCACATCATTAACCACATTTCTTTTACCTTTGACCCAATTTGCACATTATGAAAATTGCCATTGCACAACAAAATTACCATATTGGCAACTTTGAAGCCAATGAAGCCAAAATTTTAGCCGCCATAGCTGAGGCAAAAGTTGAAAAAGCCGACCTTATTATTTTTAGCGAACTGGCAGTATGCGGTTATCCGCCAAGAGATTTTTTAGAATTTCCCGATTTTATTCGCCGTTGTCATGAGGTTATTGAACACATTCAAGCGCACAGCATGGGCATAGCGGTGGTAGTAGGTGCGCCATCGGTAAACCCAATGGTGGAGGGTAAAGACCTGTTCAATTCTGCCTATTTTATAGCCAATGGCGAAATTTTGCATGTTGCCCACAAAGCATTATTGCCCACTTACGATATTTTTGACGAGTATCGGTATTTTGAACCGGCTAAGGAGTTTGAAACCTTCTATTATAAAGGTAAACGAATTGCCCTTACCATTTGCGAAGATATTTGGAATGTAGGCAACGAAAACCCGCTCTACACTATTAGCCCGATGGACGAACTCATAAAACAAGACCCCGATGTGATGATAAATCTTTCTGCCTCACCTTTTCACCACCACCATGCAAAAGAACGGATTCACACGCTTAAAGCCAATGCCAACCGATACAAAGTGCCCATTTTTTATACCAACTGTGTAGGCGCACAAACCGAGTTAATTTTTGATGGCGGGTCGTTGGTGGTAGATGCTGAGGCAAATGTAATGGACGAACTCCCCTATTTTGAAGAAACCATGCGCTACTACTACCTAAATGAGCATAACCAACCCATACCCCTTGCTACATGGGGCAGTGGCGAACAAACCAAAGACAAAACCGACCTATTGCATCGGGCTTTATTGGTAGGCATTAAAGACTATTTTGGTAAATTGGGTTTTAAAAAGGCTATTTTAGGCTTATCGGGCGGGGTAGATTCTGCTCTGGTTATTGCCCTTGCTGCGCAAGCACTTGGCAGCCAAAATGTGCGCGCCGTACTGATGCCTTCGCAATTTTCATCAGACCATTCTATTGACGATGCCGTACAATTAGCCCAAAACTTGGGTTGCCCTTATGATATTGTGCCCATTCAGCCCATGTATGAAAGTTATCTGCAAAACCTTGAGCCGCTGTTTGAAGGCAAACCCTTTGACGTTACCGAAGAAAACATTCAAGCCCGAATTAGAGCAACCATACTCATGGCTCTATCTAATAAGTTTGGCTATATATTGCTCAATACCTCCAACAAAAGCGAGGCAGCAGTAGGTTATGGCACTTTGTATGGCGATATGTGCGGCGGACTTTCGGTAATAGGTGATTTGTATAAAACCGAAGTGTATGACCTGTGCCGATACCTGAACCGAGAGCAGAAAATTATTCCCGATAATATCCTTACCAAAGCCCCCTCTGCTGAGCTTAGACCCAACCAAAAAGACAGTGACTCGCTGCCCGAATACCACGAACTTGACCAGGTATTGTTTCAATACATAGAAAACAGACAAGGACCCAAGGAACTGATAGCTATGGGTTTTGACCCCAAATTAGTAGCCCGAACCCTCAAATTAGTGAATACCAATGAGTACAAACGCCACCAAACGCCGCCTATTTTACGCCTATCGGCAAAGGCTTTTGGGGTAGGTAGGCGTATGCCCATTGTGGGTAAATACCTTTCCTAATCGGGTATTTAAGCGGACACATACTTTAATATAAATTTATAGCTTATTTTTCGGCTAATTGGTAACATTTTGCGCAAAGAAGGCAACGTAAAAACTGGCATGCATTAGCACAAAGATAACACTGATGCGGCTGATTAGCGCCGATTTTTAAAACATAACGTATAACAGGGCATACCCTGTTTCTACTCAATTGGGTAAATGATTAAGAATTACGAATGGATTTAGTACCCACTACTGACTACCCATTTTTTAATAAACCAAACGTTTGTTTGGTAAAGTTTGCGGGTAAAATGACCGCAGAACGCAAAAAATGGGGTAAAAACGCTTGTTTTAGGAGATTTTTGTACAAAAAAGTACAATTTTTCTAAAAAAAGGAGGTTTAAAAGTAGTACTACTGAAAAATTCGCCCTAACTTTGAAGGGCAATATCAAACGACAGGTAGTTTTTGGGTAGAAAAAGGGTAAACAAAATCGAGCTTTTAACCGTTTTAACCAAACCTTCGTTTTGAATTATTCTCCCTACATCGCAAATTATTCATTAACCAATCAATATCTTTGTTTATGGAAGTAGCAGAAAAAGTAAAAAAGATACTTAATGGCGGCGAGTTTCTTGTTAGCGAGAGCGCTGCCCAAGAAGTATTTACCCCCGAAGACCTGAATGAAGAGCAGCTCATGTTTGCAAACATGGCTAAGGAGTATTTGGAAAAACACATCTGGCCAAATGTAATACGCATAGACAAACAAGAACCCGGCTTAACCGTACAACTGATGGATATAGCCGGCGAACTTGGGCTGCTTGGAGCCGCTATTCCCGAAGAATACGGAGGTATGGGCATAGACCTCAATACAGAAACCCTGCTTACCGAAGTGTTGGGTGCAAGCCATTCATTTGGCGTATCGTTGGCGGCACATACCGGTATTGGCACATTGCCGGTACTGTATTTTGGTACTGCCGAACAAAAACAACAATATCTGCCCAAATTAGCTACCGGCGAAATTAAAGCAGCCTACTGCCTTACCGAACCCGGCTCAGGCTCTGATGCTCTGGCAGCGCGCACCAAAGCTACCCTCCAAACCGATGAAAACGGTCAAGAATACTACCTGTTGGAAGGTCAAAAAATGTGGATTACCAACTCCGGTTTTGCCAACTTGTTTACCGTTTTTGCCAAAATAGACGGCAAACTGTTTACCGGCTTTTTAGTTGATGCCAACTCTCCCAATATCCGCTTGGGCAATGAGGAAGACAAAATGGGTATCAAAGGCTCCTCTACCCGACAAGTGTTTTTTGAAGGGGTAAAAGTGCCCAAAGAAAATGTGCTGGGTAAAATAGGAGAGGGGCATAAAATTGCTTTTAACGTGCTAAACATTGGGCGCTTTAAATTAGGCGTAATGGTTTGCGGCGGAGCTAAACGCGCTTTTGAAATGGCTATTAAATATGCAAACGAACGCCAACAGTTTGGACAATCAATTTCAAATTTTGGAGCTATTAAGCATAAATTAGCAGAACAAGCCATTCGGATTTTTGCGTTAGAATCGGTAAATTATCGGGTTTCTGATTTACTGCATCAAAAAATTGCCTCCTTAGTGACACAAGGAACCGATGAAATCCAGGCAAAACTCATTGCTGCCGAAGAGTACGCCATTGAGTGTTCTATTTTAAAAGTATTTGGTTCTGAAGTGCTGGATTTTGTGGTGGACGAAGCCGTGCAAATTTACGGCGGTAATGGTTTCTCCGAAGAGTATCCCATAGCGCGCGCCTACCGCGATAGCCGTATTAACCGCATTTTTGAAGGTACTAACGAAATTAACCGCCTCCTTACGGTAGATATGCTGCTCAAAAAAGCCATGCGCGGCGAACTTGACCTGATGACACCGGCTATGGCAGTTCAAAAAGAACTCATGTCTATTCCCGATTTTGGCGCTGATGATGATGACACTGTTTTTGCTGCCGAGAAAAAAGCGCTTCGCAACGCCAAAAAAGCGGTGCTGATGATTGCCGGTTTTGCTGTGCAAAAGTTTATGCAAAAATTAGCCAAAGAGCAGGAAATTATCATGAGCGTTACCGATATGTTGATTGAAATTTTAGCCTGCGAATCAGCAATGCTGCGCACCGAAAAACTCATTAACCTACAAGGCGAACAGGCTTGCGAAACGCAATTAGACATGGTGCGCACCCTGTTTTCAGACGGCATGGAGCGTATAAACCTACACGGCAAACATGCTATTTGTGCCTTTACCGAAGGCGACGAACAGCAAATGATGCTCATGGGCTTAAAACGCTTTACCAAATACCAGCCTTACAACACCGTAGCTGCCCGCCGCCGCATTGCCGATAAGGTAATAGCCGCCGAAAAATACTGTTTCTAAGAACACCATGGCTGTTAAAGCCTGAATCATAAAAAGCGCAACTTTCTGCAAAGGAGAGTTGCGCTTTTTTAGCTCTGAGCTATACCCCAATACGAACCATAAGCAACTGCTTTAGCGCTTCCAAATTACCCAAAAAAACAACAGTGTTTAGCGCCTACATACCTTACGATTAACGTTTAACAAAATACCTGCATATAGGGAAGTCAGATAAAGCATGTAAATTTTATGTTTTTTCATTGGCTTGGTAAACAACAGCCCCCTTTTTTAACATTTTTTCACTTTTTTGAGAAAATAAACAGCCAAAGTGACAAAAGTCATTTACCAATCAAACCAACCCCAATAACTTTGCACCGTTATTTTAATTTAAAAGCAAACACATGAGCGCCATTTTTTTCTTAATCATTGCCAGTATTGTAGTGGCGGCTTGTTTTTTGGGCGCTTTTATTTGGGCAGTGCGCAATGGGCAGTACGATGACGATTACACCCCTTCGGTGCGCATGCTTTTTGATGACGGAACTAAAAAAGAGAAAAACGAAAAAACCAAACCATAACTTACGCACCATTACATATTTAGTAACTCACAACCAACGAGTTGAATTATGGGTCAAATTGAACAATTTCATTACGACAATGTGCATGTCCGCAACTTTGCGTATGCCACCATGTTTTGGGGCATAATAGGCATGACAGTCGGGTTTCTGCTTACCTTGCAGATGATTATCCCGGCGCTGAATTTCAGCAATTATACGCATTTACTTACATTTAGTCACATTCGCCCCATTCACACCAATGCGGTGATATTTGCATTTGTAGGTAACGGTATTTTTGCCGGCGTATATTATTCTTTACAACGACTGCTCAAAACCCGAATTTTTAGCGATACACTCTCTAAAATCCACTTTTGGGGTTGGCAGTTAATTATTGTGGCTGCCGCAGTAACGCTTGCTTTGGGTTATACGGTAAGTAAAGAATACGCCGAGTTAGAGTGGCCTATTGATATTGCCATTGCCCTTGTGTGGGTTATTTTTGGGGTAAATATGATAGGTACTATATTAAAACGCCGCGAGAGGCACTTGTATGTAGCCATTTGGTTTTTTATAGCCACATGGATTACGGTTGCTATGTTACATATAGTAAACAGCCTTGCCATTCCGGTTTCATTCCTAAAAAGTTATCCCATTTACGCCGGCGTACAAGATGCGTTGGTACAGTGGTGGTATGGGCATAATGCCGTAGCATTTTTTCTTACCACACCTTATCTGGGGCTAATGTACTACTTTGTGCCCAAAGCCATCAACCGTCCGGTTTACTCCTATCGGTTATCTATCATTCACTTTTGGGCATTGATTTTTATATATATTTGGGCTGGACCGCACCACTTGCTCTATAGCTCTTTACCCGATTGGGCACAGTCTTTGGGTACCGTATTCTCGGTAATGCTTATTGCCCCATCTTGGGGGGGTATGATAAATGGTTTGCTTACCCTGCGCGGCGCTTGGGATAGGGTGCGCAACGAGCCGGTGCTTAAATTTTTTGTGGTAGCCATTACCGCTTATGGTATGTCCACCTTTGAAGGCCCGATGCTGTCGCTCAAAAATGTAAATGCCATCAGCCATTTTACTGACTGGACTATTGCACACGTACACGTAGGCGCACTGGGTTGGAACGGTTTCCTTACCTTTGGTATGTTTTACTGGCTGTTCCCAAAAATGTTCAACACCAAACTTTACTCCCAAAAGTTGGCAAACATTCACTTTTGGATTGGCACCTTAGGCATCATTTTTTATGCCGTTCCCATGTATTGGGCGGGTTTTACCCAAAGCCTTATGTGGAAACAGTTTACCGCCGAAGGTACGCTGCTTTACCCCAACTTTCTTGAAACCGTAATCCAAATTGTGCCTATGTATGCCATGCGTTCATTTGGCGGCGGCATTTACCTTGTAGGCGTACTTATTATGGCTTACAATATGTATAAAACGGTAGCTGCCGGCAGTTTTATTGCCAATGAAGCTGCCGAAGCGCCCGCCTTAGATAAAAACGAAGTAGTACCTACAGGACACTGGCACCGCTGGATTGAACGTCGCCCTATACAAATGCTGGTGCTTAGCTTAATTATGGTAGCCATTGGCGGCATTATTGAAATGGTGCCTATGTTTATGATTAAATCAAACATTCCTACCATTGCATCGGTAAAACCCTATACGCCGCTTGAATTAGAAGGACGCGATATTTATGTGCGCGAGGGTTGTTATACCTGCCACTCGCAAATGATTCGTCCGTTCCGTTCCGAAACCGAAAGATATGGCGAGTACTCTAAATCGGGCGAGTTTGTATATGACCACCCGTTCCAGTGGGGTTCTAAGCGTACCGGTCCCGATTTGCATCGCATAGGCGGCAAGTATCCCAATGCTTGGCATTACAACCACATGTATGAGCCCCAAAGCATGTCGCCCGGTTCACTCATGCCTGCGTATCCGTGGCTGCTTGATAACGACCTTGATGTATCGCTCACTCCTAAAAAAATACGAGTTATGCAACTCTTGGGCGTTCCTTACAGCGAAGGTTATGACCAAATAGCTGTTACCGATTTGCAAAAACAAGCCGACCAAATAGCTGCCGACCTAAAGGCTAACAAAATTGAAACGCCCAGCAATAAAGAAATCATAGCTTTAATAGCTTACTTGCAACGCATGGGTACTGATATTAAGGTAAAAGACGAAACCCAAACAGGGCAGAATAATGCCGGCGGCAACACCGGTAATGCAGGTTCTCCCCAACCTTAATTTAACTAAACGTTTAACAACCATAGTACAATAATGTGGAGTGTGATGTGTGTATAACAGTAACGGGTTTGTTTCTTCAAACTCTTTACAAAAGAGAAAAGGAAAAACCCGTTACTTATCTGTTTTCATCATTGCACCCTGCCCAACTTTAAAACAAACGTTTATGTACAAGCAAATACTTCAATCACTTGAAAGTGTAGCTCCGTTAGCTGTTTTTGCCTTGATTGTATTTATTACTTTCTTTGTACTGATGGCTATTTGGATTAAAAAAAGAAACGACAGTTACATTCAGCACATGTCTGATTTACCTTTAAACGACGGTGTACCTGCTGTTTCCGACTCTCCCGAACAGTCATAGATATTTTTCGTTTCTCTCACCTTTTTAAGTACTAACAATCATGAACCACCATAAAATTTTAACCGGCATATTAGCGCTTTTTCTTACGCTGCCTTTGTTGGCACAAGATGCTGCACAAGGAGCTGCAACCCAAGAAAACATGTTATTGCTACTCACCATTGTTACAGGTATTGTAGTTATTGCAGCCGTTTACATTGTATTAAAAGCAGTTACCACGCTGAGTGGCGAGCTCAGAAAACAAGCAAACCGAAAAAACGCCTAAAAGCAATTAAGGAACTTTACAATTTAACCAACCATTAACACAATGAAACACATCAATCATATTCTGTTTTTACTGTTTGCAGTTATAGGGGCAGGCATGCCTGCTTGGGCTCAAGATACAGCAGCAACGGCAGCGCCCGCTATGTTGAGCGCCGAAAAGATAGCTTTGGTTATTCTTTTAGTGGCTGGTGCGGCTATTTTGCTGGTCATGTTTACCCTTTACCGCATTATTAAACTGCTCAGCGGGGAGTTGCACAAAATGTACTTTGCCGAAAAAGGCATAGACATTGGCGCAGTAGAGGAAAAAATGGCTGCCAACCAAAAAACGTGGTGGCAAAACATGATGCACGCTCTTACCGATGCCGTACCGGTTGAGCGCGAAAAAGATGTACTACTTGACCATGACTATGACGGCATTAAAGAATTGGATAACAGTTTGCCGCCTTGGTGGGTATATATGTTTTATGTTACCATTTTCTTTAGCGTGGTTTACCTGCTACACTACCACGTATTAGGAACTGGTCCTTCGCAGGCTGCCGAATATAACAACGAAGTAGAAGAAGCCCGCATAGCCCAAATTGCCCATCAAAAAGCCTTAGAAGCAAAAGGACAAGGTTTTGACCTTTCTAAGTTAGCGCCTCTTACCGATGGGGGGAGTATTGCAAGTGGTAAAAGCATTTATGCTGCCAACTGTGCCAGTTGCCATGGCGCTGCCGGCGAAGGCGGCGTAGGTCCTAACCTTACCGATAGTTATTGGATTCATGGCGGAGATTTTGCCAGTATTTACAACACCATTGCTAATGGGGTAGTAGCAAAAGGTATGATTGCATGGAAAACCATGCTCAAACCCCAAAAAATGCAGGAAGTAGCCAGTTATTTAGAAACCTTACGAGGCACCAATCCGCCCAATGCCAAACAGCAAGAAGGGCAATTGTATCAGCCTGCCAATGCTGCTGCCGGTAATGCGCCTGCCGCTACCGATACCACAAAAACCGCTCCTGCCGATACCTCTGCCACACAACAGCCTAAGGGCAACTAAAAAAGACAGACTACGGTACTTTAAGGGTTATTTAACATTGCTTTTTATATTTTATTCCAAAAATAGTTCAGGTAGTGAGTGTGGGATTATTTTCCCCCTTATACTTAGGTAGCCTGAAAAATGGCTACCTTTTTTATACAACAACAAAACTAACCGACTTACCACCCCAAAACATTACTTTATTCCAACAAAATTGAGTTCATTATGAACGAAATTGACGAAAAAGCTCTCTACGAACACGTAGATGAGTCATTCAGAGACTCGGTCAGTACCATTGACCAAAAAGGTAAGCGAGTTTGGATATACCCTAAAAAACAAACCGGCTTTTTCTACAAATGGCGTACTTATGTCAGTTTTTTGCTGCTGGGGTTGCTGTTTGGGTTGCCATTTATTAAGGTAAACGGCGAACCACTTTTGCTCTTTAACATATTAGAGCGCAAATTTATCATCTTCGGGCTTACGTTTTTTCCGCAAGATTTCCACCTGTTTGGGCTAACAATGCTCACGCTCATGCTTTTTATTGTGCTGTTTACCGTAGCATTTGGGCGTTTGTTTTGTGGCTGGGCTTGCCCCCAAACCATTTTTATGGAAATGATTTTCCGCAAAATTGAGTACTGGATTGAAGGTGATGCCAATGAGCAGAAAAAACTGAACGCCTTGCCTTGGAACGGTGAAAAAATCAGAAAAAAAGCGGCTAAACTATCTATTTTTTATGCCATTTCCTTTTTAATAGGCAACACTTTTTTAGCCTATATCATCGGGATAGACAAACTGACGGACATTATCACCTCCCCACCTTCTGAACATCTTGCCGGTTTTATGGGTATGCTCATCTTTTCGGGTGTGTTTTTCTTTGTATTTACCTACCTCCGCGAGCAGGTTTGTTTGGTAGTTTGTCCTTATGGTAGGCTGCAAGGCGTACTCTTAGATAAAGACTCCATAGTAGTGGCTTATGATTTTGTACGAGGCGAACCCAGAGGTAAAATCAAAAAACAAACGGCTCCCCAAAAAACAACTGCCCCTGCCGAAACTGCCATTGCTATAGCTAATGATGGCAACGTAGCCATTGCAGAGCCGCAATTGGGCGATTGTATTGACTGCGGTTTATGTGTGCGCGTTTGCCCCACCGGTATAGATATCAGAAATGGCACACAATTGGAGTGTATCAATTGTACTGCCTGCATTGATGCCTGCGACTCTATTATGGAAAAGGTAAACCGCCCAACAGGACTTATACGGTATGCCTCTTACAATGGCATTGTAAACAAGGTGAAATTTCATGTAACGCCGCGTATTGCTGCTTACAGTGGTGTGCTTACCTTAATGGTGGTTTTGGTGGGTTATTTGCTGCTTAGCCGCGGCGATGTAGAGGCTACCCTGCTTCGTACTGCCGGCTCCTTGTTTCAGGAGGTAAACGAAACTACCATAAGCAACATGTATAACCTGCAATTGGTAAATAAAACGGTTAATGAGCTGCCGGTAGAGGTAAAAATAGTAGAACCCGATGGCGCTAAATTACGTGCTGTGGGTATTAACCAAGGCAGCGCCTCTGATGCTAATGCCGGCGCTACCGCTGCCGCTGTATTTAACCTGCCCAAACAAAGTACAAATGACCACGTGTTGTTTATAGACCTGCCAAAAGCTAACCTTAGCAAACGAAACACCCCGGTAGTGGTAGAAGTATATGCCAACAACAAAAAAGTTGACCGCATTAAAACCAATTTCATCGGGCCATTTGTTATAAAATAACCCCTACAGGCATTGGCAGTGAGTTTTGCCAACTGCTGCCGATGCTTTCTCTTTTTTTTAACTCTTACGTTTTAATCACATGAATATATCCTGGGGCTGGCGTATTGCCATTTTATACTGCTCTTTTGTTGTTTTTATGCTTTTTATGGTTTACCTTTCGGTAAGAGAAGATATAGGTCTCATTGCCGAAGATTATTACCAAAAAGACTTGCTCTACGAGCAAGAAATACAAAAACAGCGCAACGTAAAACAATTGGGGCAAGATATTATTATGCAGTATAATGCCCCACAAAATCAACTTACTTTTCACTACCCTGTTTCAACATCGGGAACTGAACCGGTAAGGGGAACGCTTAATTTTTACCGCCCTTCGGAACAGAGCCTCGATTTTTCGGCATCTATTGAACCCGATATCGCCAATACCCAAACCATTTCAACCGATAAAATGAAAGCCGGTTTATGGCGCGTAAAAATTGACTGGAACATAGGTAAAACGCCTTTTTATACCGAACATACCGTTTTTGTGGAATAGGTGGTGGGTAGTTTTGGTAGATAGTATATGGTAGTCAGTATTTAGTAGCTGGTAATCGGTATATGGTATTCGTAACTCGTAATTTGAAAATAAATAATTAATAAATAATAATTATACATGTTTCTTTGGACGGCTTTTACCATCGGGCTTTTGGGTAGTTTCCACTGCATAGGCATGTGTGGACCTATTGCGCTGGCATTGCCTTTTCGCACCGAATCAAAATTTACCACCATAGCCAATGTGCTGCTGTACAACTTTGGGCGTGCGCTTACTTACAGTTTTTTGGGCGCATTGTTGGGCATAGTGGGCAAGGGCATAGCCTTATCGGGTTATCAGCAGGGGTTGTCTATTGCATTGGGCATTATGCTGCTACTAATGGCGGTGTTTACTATAAACATTGACAAATGGGTACAAAAAGTAGGTTTTATACGGCGTTTTAGTGGCTGGGTAAACACCCAATTGGCAAGGCTGCTCAGGCAAAATGGCATGGCAACTATGCTGGGTATAGGCGTATTAAATGGTTTTTTACCCTGTGGATTTGTTTACATAGGACTTGCCGGTGCGCTCACTACATCGGGCATACTGCAAGGAGCTTTGTTTATGGCTTTGTTTGGTTTGGGTACTATACCCGTAATGCTGTCGGTATCGCTTGCCGGCAATTTAATGAGCTTGCCAGTGCGCCGTAAAATTCAATCTGCCTTGCCGGTTATTATGATATTTTTTGCCGCTTTGTTTATTTTGCGCGGTTTAAACTTGGGCATACCCTACCTTAGCCCCAAAATGGGTAAAAATCCTACCGAAAAAGTAAAGTGCCACTAACAAAGGGGTTGTGCGGGTAAAATAAAATAAAAAGCAAACAAAATCGTTTTGTGGGTGTTAATGCTGTTGCCTCAAATTATTTAACCTAACGATAAACTTGTTACTGCATGAAAAAAACATTTCCCCTTTTCTCGTTTTTGTTTATAGCCGTGTTATTGCTGGCAGCCGTAAATTATGCTTTTACCCCTAACACCGCCGATGTGGTGCTGGGTAAATGGCTAAATGAAGAAAAAGACGGCGCAGTAGAGGTATTTAAAAAAGGCAACAATTACTACGGTAAATTAGTTTGGCTCAAAAAAGGACCCAATACCTTAGACGAAAAAAATCCCGATGCTGCCCGAAAAAATGACAAACTGCTGGGTAAAGAAATTTTACAAAAGTTTTCCTACGACAGCGGTAGCAAACAATGGCAAAACGGCACCATTTATGACCCCAAATCGGGTAAAACGTATAGTTGTAAAATGTGGCTCAATGCCGATGGCTCACTTTCTATAAGGGGTTACATCGGGTTTTCTATGCTGGGGCGCACTACCGTATGGACTCGACCAGACAAAGGTCATCCGGCTAATTAAAAATCATTTGTACCTAATATATTCTTCAAAACCCCGTTCTTTACTACCTTGCAGAACGGGGTTTTACTTTTGGGGTACAACCTTTGGCGCAATAAAAGCATCTATGCAGGGTTCTTTTACTTGTTTGGCTCATTATTTTACTGCTGTTTGGTATTTTCGGTTTTTTTAATTGATGCTTTTAGGAGGCTTTTCAAACTACGAGTTTGGAAATGCTTTATTGTTGTTAGTTTGTGGCTTGGCTGGACTATACTGGCGGGTCAAACCGTTCATTTAACAGGCAACCTCAGCAACCTGCGCACAAAAACGCTGCCTTCTACTGCCAAACCCGTGCAAATAGACAGCCTTGCCATAGCGCCGGGATCGGTGGTAATAATGGCTACTACTGACGGAAACACCATTGATAACACCCATTTTACCATACACTACGGCAAAGCCATGTTGGAGTGGGTAAATATACCCAATGCCGACTCGGTAACAATTACCTATCGGGCGCTGCCATTTCAGCCTGTTAGTGTTAAAACTAATAAAGATACCACTAACATAACCCCTATTGCCCAACTTCCGGCGGGGTACTACCAATACCAACTCCGCAACCAACAAACCGAGTTAGATTTTTTTAACATGAACGGCTTGGATTACAGCGGCAGTTTTGGCAGAGGTATTACCGTAGGCAGCAACCAAGATGCAACGGTAAATGCCAATTTTAACCTGCAAATGAATGGTAAATTGCCGGGCGATATTGAAATTACCGCCGCCCTGCAAGATAATAATGTGCCTTTTCAGCCCGAAGGTAATACCCAACAGATTCAGGAGTTTGACCGCATTTACATTCAACTGCGAAAAAACCGGCACTCGCTGCTGCTGGGCGATTATGACCTGCGAACGCCCCTAAACAGCTATTTTATGCAGTATGTGCGGCGTTTGCAGGGTATAAATATGGGGTCGGGTTTTAAAACATCGGGTAAAAACGGGGTAGAGCTAACCGGTTCGGCAGCCGGCGCTATGGCAAGAGGTTCGTATCATCGCCTCAGTTTTGACGGTTTAGAGGGCAACCAGGGTCCGTATAGGCTAACCGGCGCTAATGGCGAGGTTTTTATCATTGTGCTTTCGGGTAGCGAACGGGTGTTTATAGATGGGAAGTTATTAGAACGCGGAGCTACGCTTGATTACATTATTGACTACAATACTGCCGAAATTACCTTTACTCCCCGCCAAATTATTAACAAAGACAAACGCATTACCATTGAGTTTCAATACACCAACCAAACTTACCTGCGCTCACTTGTGCAGGCAAATGCTGTCGCAAAACAGGAAAAAATAACCTATCGGGTCAATTATTTTTCGGAACAAGATGCAAAAAGCCAACTCCTAACCGATGTTACACTGCCCGATAATTATTTGTCGGTATTGCAAAATATAGGCAATAACATTGAACAGGCAGTGCTGCCCGGCTGGCAAAATACGGGCTTTAACCCCGATAGGGTGATGTACCAACTGATAGATACCGTAGTAAACGGCATGGTGTATGACTCGGTTTTTGTGTATTCGGTAAATCCGGCAAAGGCTTTGTATGCGGTAACTTTTAGTTTTGTGGGCGAGGGCAATGGAAACTATCGGCTTGCAGACGGTAATATAAACGGACGTGCTTATACTTGGATAACCCCCGATAGCCTTACCGGTGCGCCAAGGGGCAGTTTTGAGCCGCTGCTAAAAATGATTACCCCAAAACGGAACAACATGATGAGCATGGGCGCTGATTTTACCCCCACTGCCCGGCAAAAATGGAGCGCCGAGTTTGCCGTGAGCAATTTTGACCCCAATTCGGTTTCCGATATTGACAACCAACAAAACAAAGGTTTTGCCGCCCGATTGGGTTACCAAAACTTGTTTACCCTTTCTAAACAGCGCAAAATAACCCTGCTCACTACTGCACATTACGAATTTTTACAGCAACAATTTAAAATTTTAGAGCCTTACCGCGAAATAGAATTTACCCGAAACTGGAGCCTGCCTGCCACCCTTACCCAAACCAATGAACACCTTGCTTATGCAGGCGCTAATCTGAAAATAGGCACCAATACCGATGTGCAATACCGAGTAAACTTGCTTGTGCGCCAAAAGGGGGTATATAGCGGGTTTATGCACACCGCCGCCGCCCGATACCAAAACAAAAAAGGCTGGGCGGCAAGGGTAAACCTAAGTTTCCTTACCTCTGCTATGGATAATGCCCAATCGGGTAGCCGCTTTTTGCGCCCCAATGGCGAGGTAAGTAGAACAATAGGGAAAAAACAATGGCAAATGGGCGCGCGTGCCGAACAAGAACAAAACCGATTTACCCAAGCCGATGCTATTTTGCCCGCCCGAAGTTTTTACTACAACCAAACTGAGGTGTTTGTAAAAACGCCCGATACCAGCGCCAACCGATTTGCCCTAAACCTTATTAAACGCTGGGATTATGCCCCCATGAGCCAAACTAATGATTTTGCCCTTGCCAACACCGGTAATACGCTCAACCTAAACGGCGCACTTACCAAAAATCCCCGACACCAGTTTTCTTACAATTTTACCTACCGAAACCTGCAAGTTATAGACTCCACCGTGCTAAAAGCCGTTGAACTGAACAGCGTATTGGGCGAGGTAAATTTTACCGAAACCGTAGGTAAAGGCTGGTTGCGAACCACCACCCAGTACCAAATAGGCTCCGGACAACGACAGCAAACCGAGTTTTACTACGAAAAAGTGAGCAACGGTATGGGTAACTTTGTTTGGTTAGATAACAATAACAACGGTTTAGAAGAATTAGACGAGTTTTTTCCGGCTAACGAAAACAATCTGGTTGAAGCCCGATACATCAGAATAGTACTGCCAACCGGTAAATACCAACCTACCAATATAGTGCAGTTTAACCAAGCCCTGTTTATTACCCCAAAAGCCGTTTGGTTTAACCAAAAAGGCATAAAAAAGATAATAAGCCTTTTTTCTACCCAAAGCAGTTTGAGCATAAGGCGAGAAACAACGCTGCGTACATGGCAAGCCTACTTGCCGCTGGGCGATACGCCCGATTTTGCCCAATTGGTTGCCGAAAGCGCTAACATACAAAACGCCTTGTTTATTAACCGTAACAGCCCCAACTGGGAGGTAAGTGTGCAACAGTTGTACCTATCGGTAACCAATTTTTTAGTAAATGGAGCCGACCGCCGTTTGAAAACCGAGTGGAAACCCGGGTTTAGGGTAGCGCCAAGTACCAAAACAATGCTTCGTATGGCATCGAGCATAGGTAAACTGGGGGGAATATCGCAGGCGTTTGCCACCCAAAATTACCGTATCCGCTACTGGAGCATAGACCCCGCTGCCGATTTAGTGCTGAACAAACGCATAAGATTTACCGGTTCTTATACCTATAAATTTAGCGCTGACTACCTTACCGAGTCACTTTTTCCTGCCCGGCAACAAAAACTAACTGCCGAAACTCAATTAGGCAATGCCATAAAAAGCAATATAACCGCCCGATTGAGTTATGCCCACATCAGCTATAAAGGCGCACCCAATACCGCCGCCGCCTACAACCTGCTCGACGGTTTATTACCCGGCAGCAATTACCTGTGGAGCATTAACCTCAGCACAAGGCTTGCCAATAACATGCAGCTCAACTTTGGGTACGATGGGCGCAAAGCCGGCAACAGCCCCATGAACCATACCGGCAGAGCATCGGTGCAGGCTTTGTTTTAGGTGTGTTTTACTTGCCGCCGGCGCTGCCTTTTAGAATCTTTTCGTACTCGGCAGGGTTTTTGAATAGGGCGAGGGCTTTTTTAATGTTTTCGTCGTTGTTTAAGGTAGCTTGTACCTTGCCTTTTTGATAGTAGTATCGAGAAATGATTTCTAATTTGAGCAGTTCTGTAATTTCGGGCTTAAATTTTTGGAGGTCTTTTTGTTTTTCCTCCTTTATTTTTGTTTTAAGCCTGCTGATTACTTCTGCCACTTTATCGCTATACTTTTCCTCTTTTACACTTTTGAGCAGCTCGGCTAACAGTTTTTCGCTTTCGGTAGTATATTCGTATTGTTTATCGGAGATAAACTGTACAAAGTCGGCAAAATCGGCATCGGTAAAAACAAACTTGGTAGGCGGGGCAATGCTATCATGCTTTTGTCGGTATAGTGTGGCATAGTCAAAAATCAGGAAATTTTCTTGCAAACTTTTGGTTATATTTGATAGCTCGGGTTTATCTACCGTTACATCGGGCGCTACGCCGCTGCCATCGTAAACGGTTCTGCCATTTCGGGTTTTAAAGGCTTTTCGCAAAGAATCGGGCAAGTTAGACTTTCCGTCAAAGTATTTTCCGGAGTAATCTATTGCCTGCACACAGCGTCCGCTGGGAATGTAATACTTAGAAACCGTTAGTTTTAGTTTGGCATTATAACCTATGTCTTTGGTTTGCTGCACCAATCCTTTGCCAAAACTTTGTTTGCCCACAATTACACCTCGGTCTAAATCCTGAATAGTGCCCGATACAATTTCGGAAGCGGAGGCAGAGCGCTCATCAATGAGTATTACCAACGGCAAACCGGGTGCAATAGGCTCAGATTGGGTTTTGTAATCTTTGCGCCATTCTTCGGTTTTACCGGCGGTTTTTACCACTAACTGACCGGAAGGCACAAACAGATTGACCATGTTGATGGATTCAGTAAGTAAACCGCCTCCGTTTTGCCTTAAATCTAAAATGAGGTTTTTTACCTCGTTTTTGCTTTGGAGTTCTTTTAATGCCTGCGCCACCTCGCCGCTGCAATTTTGGGTAAAGGTGGTATGTTTAATATAAGCAGTATTGGCATCAACCATATCAAAATGAGGCACACTGTTACCCTCTTCTTTATCTCTGATTACCGAAACGGTTTTTTCTTCGGCAGCACCCGGGCGGAGGTAGGTAATTTTTACCTCAGAGCCGGGCTGTCCTTGCAGTATTTGCTGTACTTCTTCAATGGTGCGGTTTTGGGCAGAGGTGCCGTTAATGGCCACAATTTTATCGCCTGCCATGAGTCCGGCTTTAAAAGCTGCCTGATTTTGCGAAATAGCGGCAAGGTAAACGTAGTTATCTCGAAGCAGCAGTTCTGCCCCTATATTGCCGGCAGCGCCGGTTCGCTGCATACGGAAACCCTCTATTTGTGCTTCGGTAATGTAGTTGGTATAAGGGTCAAGGGTTTTTAGCATAGAGTCAATGCCTTTTCGCATTAGCCCGGCGGGTTCTATTTTGTCCACGTAATTTTCGTCGAGGGTACGGTATAAATCGGCATATAAGCTCATATTTTTGGCAATTTCAAAATATTTACTTCCGTTATCCCAAAATGAGTAAGAAAGGGTGGCGGTGCCCAGCAGGGCTATCAGTGCGGCAAAAAGGGTGATATATTTTTTCAGTTTCATAGTATGCCTTTTGGCTTAAAGGTGTATTGTAATGAAGTGGTTGTAAGGGTAAATTATTTACCCAGCAATTGATTGTATTGCGTTGGGTTTTGCAAAATACCGATGGCGGCGGATAGGGCTTGGTCATCTTCTAATGATTCCATAATTTGCCCTCGTTGATAAAAATAGCGCGATACAATTTCGTATTCAAGGAGTTGTTTAATTTCGGGTTTATGTTTTTGGAGGTCTTGTTGTTTATCGTGTTTAATACTGCTTTCCAATTGGGCAATATCGGTTTTTAGCGAGGCAAAGTATTTTTCTTTTTCTGTGGCCGACTTTAAATTAGTAAGCAGTTCTTCGCTTTGCGAGGTGTAATCGTAATCTTTGTTGGTAAGGAAGGCAAAAAAAGCTTCCATATCGGGGTCGGTCAATTCAAAGGTTGTTGGTTGCGGTATTTGGTTGGTTTTATTGCGGTAGAGGTTGGCATAGTCAAAAAACAAGTATTTTTCGTAAAGGCTTTGAGTGATATTGGCAAATTTAGGGCTTTCTACCTTCACATCGGGGTCAACGCCGCCGGCATCATACACGGTGCGTTTGTTTTTGGTTTTAAAGGCAGTGCGCAAAGAATCGGGCACTTTTTCTAATCTATCGCTATACCCGCCGGAGTAGTCCACCGCCTGAATGCCTCTGCCACTGGGTAAGAAGTACTTAGCAGTGGTGAGTTTTATGCGGGTATTGTAGGGCATTTCTTTGGTGCTTTGTACCAATCCCTTGCCAAAACTACGAGTTCCAAGCACTACGGCGCGGTCTAAATCTTGCATAGCGCCCGATACAATTTCGGCAGCCGAGGCAGAGCCTCGGTCAATAAGAATGACCACTGCAAGTTGAGTGTCTATAGGTTGTTTTCGGGTTTTATAACTCTTATCCCATTCGCGTTTTCGGCTTTTAGTGCTAACAATTTCTACATCTTTTTCAACAAAGATGTTGGCTACATCAATGGCTTCGTTTAACAGTCCGCCCGGATTATCCCGAAGGTCTAAGATGAGTGATTGGATTTTACCTGTGGTTTTCATTTCCTGTAAAGCGGCGCTCACTTCATGGCTGCATTTTTCGGTAAAACCGGCAAGTTTAATGTAACCTATGTTGGTATTGGGGAGTACACCATAATAAGGCACATTTTTAATAACAATTTCTTCTCTTACGAGCAATTTTTCTATGGGTTTGGGTTCACCGGGTCGTTCTATGGTTATTTTAACCTGTGTATTGGGCTCGCCTTTTAGCTGTTTGCTCACTTCTTCGGTAGATTTACCCTTTGCCGAAACGCCGTCAATTTTGAGGATTTTATCGCCCGGACGGAGGTCGAATTTTGCAGCCGGACTTCCTTCATAGGGTTCGGCAATTTGTACATAATCTCCCGATTTTCGGATAGTAGCGCCAATGCCGCCATATTTACCGGTGGTTTGCAAATCATAAACGCCTATTTCCTCTTCCGATATGAAAGTGGTGTAGGGGTCTAATGAACTCATCATGCCATCTATGCCACTGCGCACTAATTTTTGCGCAGAGAGTTCATCTACATAATAGCCGTCTAATTCGCGAAATATATTGGCAAACAGCTCTAAATTTTTGGCTATTTCAAAGGAGTTGTTGTGTAGGATAAAGGAGTTAGCCGAAATGCCTAAAACCAGCAGCAGGGCAAATGCCGAAAAGCGTTTTTTGTTAAACATGGCAGAATAAAGTTGAAGTGGGCGCTAAATTAGGTTAAATTGCCCGCTTAAACCGGTAAGCGGGCAATAGTATTGCAAATTTAAGGCAAATTAACACAAAAGATACAAGTTGGGTAAAACAGACAACCGGCTAAAGCGCCATATCGTTTACTTCCGTTAAGTAGTGGGTAACGGGCTGAATCACTTTTTCTAAGGTGCCTTCTTCAAAGGGGGAGTGAAGGTTAACGGCATTTACCAATTGGAGGAACGATTTGCTGCCGCCCATTTTGCACAGGTCAATATAATCGGCAAGGGCTTTGTTTCTGTTTTGCAATGATTTTTGCCAAAACTGGAAAGCGCATACCTGTGCTAAGGTGTAATCTATGTAGTAAAAGGGAGTATGGTAAATATGGGCTTGTTTTTGCCACAAACCGCCGCCGTTTAGGTAGGCGTTGCCGTCATAATCTAACCATGGCTGGTATTTTTGTTCAATTTGTCGCCATGCTTTATTACGTTGTTCGGGAGTAGCGGTGGGGTTTTCATATACATAGTGCTGGAACTCATCTACCGTAACACCGTAGGGTAAGAAAAGCACGGAGCCGCTGAGATGCTCAAACTTGAATTTTTCGGTATCCTCGCCAAAAAACATTTGCATCCAGGGCCAGGTAAGGAATTCCATGCTCATAGAGTGGATTTCGCAGGCTTCAAAGGTAGGCCAGCGGTATTCGGGTGTTTCAATATCGCGGCTCATATAAACCTGAAAAGCATGACCTACTTCGTGCGTAAGCACGGTAATATCATGCGAGGTACCGTTAAAATTAGAGAAGATAAAAGGCGCTTTGTAGTTTTCTATATAAGTACAATACCCTCCGGGCACCTTACCTTTTTTGCTCACCAGGTCCATAAGGTTGCTGTTGAGCATAAAGTTGAAAAATTCGGCTGTTTCGTGCGATAGTTCTTCGTACATTTTAACACCGTTGTCCACAATCCAATCGGGGCTGCCTTTAGGTGTGGGATTGCCGGATTTAAACACAGAGTTTAGGTCGTAGTACTTCATATGGTCTATGCCTAAGCGTTTTGCTTGTCGTTGCCTTAGTTGTGCAGCCAGTGGCACTACCACATCAAGTACCTGTTTGCGGTAATCTGCCACCATGTAGGGGTTATAGTCGGTACGCAACATGCGTTTATAGCCCAATTGCACAAAGTTCTTAAAGCCAAGGCGCTTAGCCATATCATGGCGCAGGGCAACTAACTGGTCAAAAATTTCATCAAATTCTTTGGCATTATCGGCAAAAAACTGCCATTTAGCTTCCGATGCCTGCTTGCGCACTTGGCGGTCGGGCGATAACTCGTAGGCAACAATATCGGAGAGGTTCAGCTCTTTACCGTCGAACTTAATTTTTGCTGAGGCGCGGAGTTTGTCGTACTCACTAATGAGGTGGTTTTCTTTTTGGAGGTCTTCAATAATACTGGGGTGAAAAGTAAGGGTTTTTACCTCTGCTATTTCAAAAAGGTGTTTACCCCAGCGCTGTTCTAATTGTTTGCGGAACCTTGATTTTAGCAGAGCGCTGTAAAATCGGGCTTCATAACCGGCAAAAATAGGGCGTTGGTTGTCATAAAATTCTTGTTCTTTTTCGTAATCGGGGTTAGTGGCATCAATGCTGTAGCGTATGCTGGCAATGTTAACCATAGAGTCAAAATCGGCTCTGAGGCGGTTAATCATTTCAATGTGGAGGTTTTGCTCATCGGCGCTTTCGGCATGGTCAAATTCATTGAGCAAGTGGTCAAACTCTTTCTGAAAAACGGGCATGTTGGGTCGCTCATAGCGATACTGTTCAAACTTCATAAATGCGGTAATTTGTAGAAAAAGGTGGGTAAAATGAGTTATCTGTAAGCCGTGCTACCCTGCAATAAAGGGCGTTTGTGTTAATCAAAAGATAACACTATTTGCCGTTTAATGGTTTAGCTCTGTGGTATAAGGGGGGTATATTTTGACGATTGCCTGAACAGGCTGCGCATATTGCCCGATACTACTATAAAAAATAAGCCTGCCAGTGCGGGTAACAGCAAATTGAGCAACCAAAGCCCAAAAACGGCTGCCAATATTGATGCCTGCAATGATGTAGCAAACCCAATAAAGTATAGAGCCAAATTGCCTTTAATGCCTAACTCGGCTATGGCTACGGTAGGCATAAAAGTTTGCACAAAAAATATGCTGCTGATGAGTATCCAGCCATTGGTAAGACTAAGCTGTATGCCAAAACCTTTTAACAGGAGGTAAAATTGTAAAACATATACCGGATAACGCAAAAAAGACCAGCACAACACTGCCCATAAGGCGCTTTTATTGGCATTTGCAAGTGGGCGTGTTAGGTGTTGCCATTTTTGTAACCATGAAATTTGGGCTAAACTCACCGGCAGCCGGTTTACCCTGCCATATAACCACCCCAAAACGCCCAAAACCACCATAATACCCATAACAGGCAGCAGCCACGTAAATGCTGCCACCGGCGCAAAAACAAAACAAAAGGCGGCAAAGCCCGATAAACCTAAGCTGATATTGGCTAATAGCTGTGCGTAACTGCCTACCAATGCCATAGCTATGGCTTCTAAGCTGCCCGATGTTTGGAGGGTTAAAATGCGTCCGCCATACTCGCCGGTTCGGTTGGGAGTGAGCATAGATACTGCCACGCCGCACAATACGCTGCGCAGGCTTTCTAACCAACTCATGCGCTCTATGGGGTGCATTAACCGCTGCCATTTAAGAGCCTCTAAACCCCAGTTTACCCATACCAGCAAGGCGGCTGCCAGCAAATACAGCAATTGAGGAACGCTGTTTACCGTTTTTAATAGGGTGGTTAATCCGCTTATTGCTGTTTTTCCGCTTATTTGCATATAAAGCAAGTAGCCTATTGCCACGGTAAAAAGCAATTTAAATATCCAAAGAACCCCCGTATAGGCTATTTTTTTCTTGTCCATGCAGATAAACAAACAAATTAGATACACTCAATCAACTACACCACTCCTGAATGTGTTTACCAATCACTTTTTACACACATTTTTTGGGCGTTTTAACACCATACTTTTGAGCAAATCGGTTAAAATTTTGGGTATCGATCCCGGCACCACTGTATTTGGTTATGCCATTATAGAACTGGAGGGCAAAAATATACAATTATTAAGCCTTGGCGTAGTACATTTGAACAAATGTGCGGGGCATTACCAAAAATTGAAGCGGATTTTTGAGAAAATTACCTTTATAATTGATACCTACCTGCCCGATGAAATGGCTATTGAAGCTCCTTTTTTTGGCAACAACGTACAATCTATGCTCAAATTAGGCAGGGCGCAGGGAGTAGCCATTACCGCCGCTATGCTCAAAAACCTGCCCGTAACGGAGTACTCGCCCCGAAAAGTAAAACAAGCTATTACCGGTAACGGCAGCAGTTCAAAGGAGCAGGTTTCGGCAATGCTTAAAAGTATGCTGCATTTAGATACGCTGCCCAAGTATTTTGATGCTACCGATGCACTTGGCGTAGCTTTTTGCCATCACCTGCAAATGGGTTCGGTAATCCGTAAAAGCAGCAGCTCGGGTAAATCGGGCGGTGGCGCAAAAGACTGGAAATCGTTTTTGGCAGACAATCCGGATAGATTGAAGAAGTAAGTTTGTGTATTTTTTTATTGTTTTTTGCACCAAAAAATATAAAATTTCCAAAATGCGAAAGGGTTTGTATTCCCTATTATTGTGCTTTGGGTTGTAATTACTTATTGGCGGGTGTTTAGTAATGAAAAGTAAAAATATAAACTAAACTCTCATCAAAAAACTCCTCCCTCACAACCGCATCAATTACCCTAAAAGGAACAACCATGTAAAATTTAAAGAGAAATAAACAGACGGTAGCGTTTTTTTACAAACTTTGCTTACATTTGTGGAAACAAAAGGTGATTACCCTATTTATTCATTCCAAACCATGTCGCACTTATTAAGGTATTTATCGGTTTCATTTAGCGTACCCAATATATCAAGGAGAGAAATTCCGGCATTTAGGGCGGCAGTAGCCGAAAAAGTAGGTTTTGAAAACGATATGTTTCACAACCACCAACCCGATGGCAAATTTATATACAGGTATCCGCTTATACAGTATAAGGTATTTAAGCAGCAGCAGCCCGGTGTACTGTGTTTGCAAGAAGGTGTAGATAATATATACCACCTTTTTTCAAAACGAAGTTGGGAAATAAAACTACACGGCGAACCCATAACGCTTAAAATTGCACACCTAAAAATGGAGCAGTATCATTTAGAGGTAAAAGACCGCACAATGCCGTTTAGGGTGCAAAGCTGGCAGGCTTTAAACCAACATAATTACAAAGAGTATTTGGGCATAGACTCGCTGGCACAGCGCATACAGTTTTTGGAACAATTATTAGCTTCGCATTTACTTTGGTTTGCCAAGGGTGTAGGGTGGCAAATAGAAAAACGATTTGATGTAAGTATTACCGATTTAACCGAAAGTAAAATAGCTAAATATAAGGGCATACCGGTTTCTACTTTTGATTTAACATTTAAATCAAACCTGTTTATTCCATCGCACATTGGCATAGGTAAAGGCGCAAGCCGAGGATTAGGCACTATTTATCCTAATCAACACCGAAAAACCAATGAACAAACCACCAATCCCGAAACTTTTTAACCCTCAATTTATACTTGCATGGAAAGTTTACAATATCTTTTAAATCACCCTTGCGTAGTGGTAAGCAAGGTATCGGCACAGTTATATGAATACTACACGCCGGCAGGTTATTCGCGTTTGCGCAGCCGGGCATCGGGCAGGCATCGGTTTCAGGAGCAAGAAGCACAAGCGCTGATAAAGCTATTTGCAAAAATTGCCACACAGGTTGGCAAATTAGCTGCCAAGTTTGAAAAAGCGGCAAATGCAGACAAGAGTAAAAAAGAAATTTCGCCCTTGCTGATTTTGCATCATGACATGCTCAATATGAAACCATTGCTTAGTAAGGCTGCACAAAAAAACAACTCCTCCTATTACAAGTTGTATGATGTTTTGCGCAGTAAATCAACCCAATCTGATGAAGCTATTGCAGCGGTAATAGAAGAGCTGAACCTATTTGCCGCCGAAATCAGCCAAAAAGTAGAACAAGCAAAAACAGAGGCTAAAACCTATCCGTTTGGTTACGGGCGCGGGTCAAAATCGCATATTTTAGCATAAAACTAAAAAGCTATGCCCGTAGTAATTGCCAATCTTCTTATAGATAAGTTATTGGTAACCGTGCTGCCCTCCCATTGCTGAAACTCGGCATAGTATTTCTGAAACTGGTAACCCACGCCTAATATCCAGCTAAGTTGGTTATTTCCTTTTACCTTCATGCCCACACCCACACCAAACATAAGCCCGCCGCGGCTGTCTGCAAACGCTTCTCTATCAGTTGCATCTATGCCATAACCCACTCTTCCATAGTAATAGGGGCTTACACGGTAGGCAGGCAATAGCTCGCCACTTACATTGGCAAAAACCGGTATTACCTTAGTGCTGTTAGTGTAATAGTAATAATAACTCATAGGCAGGTTGTAGTAAACATGTAACCCCACCCCGGCACCCATTGTAAGGTATGGATTTACCGAATAACCATGAATAGTTTGCAACACCAAACCGGCGCTTTCATTGCCGGTACTAACCAGCATACCCACCTCGTTCATAGCCGAGTACCCTTTTTTAGGAGCAAAATTGGGCTTGTATTTGCTTTCGGTGGTTATTTTTTCAACCTCTGCAAGGTCAAAAACAAATAAATTATTGCCAACAATTTTTATAGATATTTTTCCTGAACTTTCGGGATTAACCAATTCCCCACGCAAAACAGACCCATTTTTTAAATACACCACCGATTCGGTCTTTGTTTGAGCATAACCGGCTACACTCACCAAACAAAAAATGAGGCAAAGAATTGTAAAACGCATAAAAAATTGCAGTAAGTTTGTTAAAAATAATCCCCTAAACGCAAAAGTAAGGGTAAATGGTTGCCTGCGTGCCAATAAAAAGGTAAATTTATGCAATTGGCGTACATTTTGCCTAAATTCTGTGCCGTTTAAAAAAAACGGTTTACAACAAAGTTAAGTTAAACAAAGTTAAACGCTGAACCAAAACGTAACAACTACCTACCCACCAAGTACCAATTGGGCAACCACTCACCACCGCAAACTACTCCCTATGAAAAACACCCTTATTGTAGCCCTATTGGTGTATATTGTAACTTGGTTATTACCCTTGCCTTTAACCGCCTCCACACCCACTACAAACGATAAAGATAAAATAGCTCCAAGGCAACTAACGGTTAAAAGGCTATCCAATCCGCCCAAAATAGACGGCATTTTAACCGATGAGGCTTGGACAAATGCCAATGTGCAAAAAGCAGATAATTTCATTTTGTTTGAACCCAATCCGGGTAAACCACCCCATCAGCAAACCGAAGTATTAGTACTTTATGACGATGACGCTTTATACATAGGCGCACACTTGTATGATAGACACCCCGATAGTATTTTAACCCAGCTCTCGCAAAGAGATAATACCGGTAATGCCGATTGGTTTGGTGTTATCATAGATGCCTACCAAGATGGGTTAAACGGACTGGGATTTTTAGTGAGTGCAACCGGTGTGCAAACCGACATAAAATACACCATTTTAGGCGAAGAAAGTACATGGAACGCCGTTTGGCAAAGCGAAGTATCGCTCAATAAACACGGCTGGACGGTAGAAATGCGCATCCCCTTTTCAGCGCTCCGGTTTGCCAATGCCGAAAAACAAACCTGGAACATCAATTTTTTGCGTCAGGTGCGCCGTTCAAGGCAATTATCGGTTTGGAACGAAGTTCGCCCCGAAATTAGCGGATTCCTCAATCAATCGGGTAAACTTACCGGTTTAGATGGCATAAAAGCCCCTGTAAGATTATTTTTTTACCCCTATATATCGGGTAATTTAGACCACTACTACAAACCCGAAGCCGACAATGAATTGCTCAAAGGTTTTAATGCAGGTATGGATATTAAATATGGTATAAACGATGCTTTTACCCTTGATATGACCTTAGTGCCCGATTTTGGTCAGGTACAATCTGATAACCAAGTGCTGAACCTTAGCCCGTTTGAAGTGCGTTTTAACGAAAACCGCCAGTTTTTTACCGAAGGCACCGAGTTATTTGGTAAAGCCGATTTATTTTACTCGCGCCGCATTGGAGGAACTCCATCGGGGTTTTGGGAAGTTCAGAACCAATTGCAAGAAGGCGAAACCATACAGGCAAACCCCTCCGTAGTGCAACTGCTCAACTCCACCAAAATATCGGGCAGAACCACCGGCGGGTTGGGCATTGGGCTGCTAAACTCCGTAACAGCGCCCGCCTTTGCCGAAATTAAAAATACCGAAAACCAAACCCGCCGTATCCAAACAGAACCCCTTACCAATTACAACATTTTTGTCTTAGACCAAAACTTCAAAAACAATTCCTACCTAACCCTAATCAATACCAATGTTTACCGAGGAGGCACAGCTACCGATGCCAACGTAACCGGCACCGAGTTTAGATTTGCCGACAAACAAAACACCTACGCCATAAACGGGTCGGGAGCAATAAGCCAAAAATACCACAACAATTTTACCAATCCAGATATAGGCTACCGATACAACATACAAGGAGGTAAAATAAGCGGCAACACCCAGCTAACCGCATGGAACAGCGTAATCAGCAATACTTATGACCACAACGACTTAGGATTTTTGCGCTTCAACAACATCATGAACTTTGGCGCTCAAGCCCGATATAATATCTACAAACCATTTGGCAGGTTTTTAAACTTATACACATCTGCCCGAGTTGAATACTCGCGCATTTATAAGCCAAATGCATTCCAAAACTTCTCATTAAGCGCCGATGTTTGGACTACCACTAAAAAGCAACTCAGTTTAGGCGTATGGTCTTACCACGAACCCATCACTACATACGATTACTTTGAACCCCGTGTGCAAGGCAGGTATTACACCTTTCCTACCAATCATCAAGCAGGGTTTTGGCTTTCAAGTAATTACGATAAAATACTTGCCATAGATGCCAACTTAAATTATCGGGTTTTTAATGACCAAAACCGCCACACCTACAACTTTGGCATCAGCCCCATTTTGCGCGCCTCCAACAAACTCCGCTTCCGCCTCGATTTCAGTTATACCAACCAACTGCAAGACGTAGGATTTGTAAACTTTTCCGACAACAACAAAAACAACATCATTTTTGGTAGGAGAGACGTGCAAACCATAGAAAATGTATTTTCAACAAACTACATCTTTACCAACCGAATGGGCATTACTTTCCGCCTAAGACATTATTTTTCAGAAGCCGATTATGCCCAATACTATTTGCTAACGCCCGATGGAATGCTCAGCAATACCGATTACTCAGGTACTAATCCCGATGGCAGTCTAAAACACAATGCCAATTTCAACGCCTTCAATATAGATTGTGTTTACACATGGCAGTTTGCCCCCGGCAGCGAAATGAGTGTAGTATGGAAAAACGCCATTTACCGTTTTACCCGCACCACCGGCGATACCTACTTAAACAACTTTGGCAACACCCTTGCCAGCGACTAAAACAACAACCTCTCTATTAAAATCCTTTACTTTTTAGATTACCTCTCACTTAAACGCCGAAAACAAGCCTAATACAACGGCATTTGCCGGTAAAATTCATAACAACTTGCACTCAATCAATACACGCTTTTACCCCTTATTGAGCACTGCTATAAAACCAAACACCATAAAGTCTGTTTTACAAAAGTGTGCGTTCTGGCAAGCGTTTTACTGCCATTAACCACTACTAACCAACAAACACTTTATAGTATGCCATATAAAAGCACCTTTGATTGCCTCATCGATTTAGAAAAACACGGTCATTTAGTTCGCATAACCGAACAAGTTGACCCCAATTTAGAAATGGCTGCCATACACCGCCGCGTGTACGAAGCCGGTGGTCCGGCGCTTTGGTTTACCAACGTAAAAGACAGCCGTTTTACTTGCGCCTCCAACCTTTTTGGGTCATTAGAGCGAAGCAAATTTATGTTCCGCCACACCCTTGAGCGGGTGCAAAAAGTAGTAGCCCTAAAAGCCAACCCCGAAGCCGCCCTAAAAAAACCATGGCAATACCTAAGCGTACCCTTTACAGGCATTAACTCACTGCCCATGCGCAGCTTGTTTGGCAGCCCGGTTACCTTTGGGCAAACCACCATAAACCAACTGCCCCAAATTAAATCGTGGCCACTTGATGGAGGAGCTTTTGTTACCCTACCCCTTGTTTATACTGAAGACATAGACAAACCCGGCGTAATGGGCTCAAATTTAGGCATGTACCGCATTCAACTCAGCGGAAACAATTATATCCCCAACAAAGAAATAGGGCTACACTACCAACTCCACCGTGGCATAGGCGTACACCAAACCAAAGCCAATGCCAAAGGCGAACCATTAAAAGTGAGCATTTTTGTAGGCGGACCACCGGCGCATATCCTATCGGCGGTAATGCCTCTGCCCGAAGGACTATCGGAACTGATTTTTGCCGGCGCATTATCGGGTAGGCGTTTCCGATACACGTATCAAGATGGATTCTGCCTTTCTTCCGATGCCGATTTTGTTATAACAGGCTACGTATATCCGCACCAAAACAAACCCGAAGGTCCGTTTGGCGACCACCTTGGTTATTACAGCCTTCAACATGATTTTCCTGTTATGCAGGTACACAAAGTGTGGCACCGCAAAAATGCCGTTTGGAGTTTTACCGTAGTTGGTCGCCCGCCACAAGAAGACACCAGTTTTGGAGCGCTTATACATGAAATTACCGGAGCCGTAATACCCTCAGAACTACCCGGATTACACGAGGTAAACGCCGTAGATGCCGCCGGCGTTCACCCCCTGCTGCTTGCCATTGGCAGCGAGCGCTACACTCCCTACTACACCCACCGAAAACCACAGGAAATACTTACTATTGCCAACCATATTTTGGGTTTTGGGCAAATGTCGCTGGCTAAATACCTGCTTATTGTAGCCAAAGAAGACAACCCGCAGTTGCATACGCACAACATAGAAGCGTTTTTTACCCACTTGCTGGAACGCATAGATTGGACGCGCGACCTCCACTTCCAAACCAAAACCAGTATAGATACGCTCGATTACAGCGGCACCGGCTTAAACAGTGGGTCAAAGGTGGTAATGGCTGCCGCGGGCGAGGTAAAACGCACCTTAAACACCCATTTGCCCCCCAACCTAACTCTGCCCTATGGGTTTGTCAATCCCTGCATAGCCTTGCCCGGCGCTATAGCTATAACCGCCCCACCTTACACCACCGAAACAACCGCTCTGCAACAGATTGAACAACTCAGCCAACACCTGCAAGGTTTAGGCGCTGATGCCCTTGCCGGTTTTCCGCTCCTTGTTTTGTGCGATGATGGTGAATTTACTGCCCGAAATCTGCGCAATTTCTTATGGGTTACCTTTACCCGTAGCAACCCCTCACACGATATTCATGGCATAAACAGTTTTACCGAACACAAACACTGGGGTTGTAGAGGGTCGCTCATTATTGATGCACGCATTAAACCCCACCATGCCCCGCCCTTGGTAGAAGACCCTGCTATAGAAAAACGGGTAGATGCCCTTGGCGCAAAAGGCGGCTCGTTACATGGTATTATATAAATCCAAATAAATACACCACAAACTACTGATCCCTGCCCTTTTTTTTCTTTTTCAATAATCGGGGCATGCCTATTACATTTAGGTTTCGGGTTTTACCAAAGAGCTCTTCCGATTTTTTGTTGTACGCTTCGGCAGCAGCCTCGGCAGTGGGGTAAAAACCAAGGTCTATTTTTTGCTTACCTTGGTAAATAACCGCCCGATATTTGTTTCTTTCTAAACTTACCCCCCTGTAACCGGTTTTATTGATTGTTCGCTTGGTATTGCGCACCGCAATAGAACGAGGTACCCAATCCAAATTAGCCACCCGGCAGTCTAATTTATCGCCGTTGGTAATACTTACGTATAACTTTCTGCCATCACCGGTATCAGATTTTTGCACAAAACGTTCTGCCACGTATTTGTGTAAGTAAATGGTTTCATTTTTATATGAACCATCTTTTTGTGGGTGATTTTTCTGAAAAAAAACGTATCCGTTAGAGTGGAGCCGCAAGTTTTCTAAAAAACCAAGCCCCTTCATATACTCATTGTTTAATAGGTGCTCATAAACAGATACATCGAGCAAAGCATACTTATCGGCGTTTTTAAGTTTTACTTTAAAAGTCATAACAAAAAGTGAAGGTCAAACAATAGGTTCATAATTTAAGTGGCAGGAGGTTAGAAGAAGCTCGCGTTTCCGCAAAAACAGATTGGAGTCTTATAACAACACATTTAACCCAAGTAAGACGAAGCAAATACAAATATGTAACGATTGCTAACGGCAAAAAATTACAGAAAGCTCTATTAATTTTATCGGGCAGGGCAGTTAAACATTAAGCCTCCTTTATCGGTTTTAATTAGCTGTGGCAATATTTACAGGATAGCTTCATCACACTACCTTATTAAAGCCTATGTATTTTTAATTTACACTACATTACAGCATGAGTCAGCCTCCTAAGTCTAAAGGCAGCAATATATTAGATTGGCATTTGCTAAAACGGGTATTGCACTTAGCAAGTCCGTTTAAAACACAGTTTGTTGTTGCCACGCTGTTAGCATTAGCGCTTGCAGCATTGAGCCCTCTTCGCCCATACCTCATACAGCAAACGGTAGATAACTACGTGTTAATACCTCATGCTACCGGACTTGTAAATATGACCATGCTGTTGATAGGGCTGCTCATAGTAGAAAGCATTTGTAGGTATAATTTTGGGTACTTAACCTCATGGCTGGGGCAGTCGGTTATTAAAAATCTTCGGGTAAAGGTATTTAACCACATGCTGCATTTTCGTTTGCGGTATTTTGACACCACACCAATCGGTACTTCTACCACCCGCGCCATTAATGATGTGGAAACGGTAAACGATATTTTTTCGGAAGGCATGATAACTATTATTGCTGATTTATTTACCATAATAGTGGTGCTCTCTATTATGCTTTATACCGATTGGAAACTTACCTTAGTTTGTTTAACCACTTTTCCGCTTCTTATTTATGCCACTTACTTATTTAAAGAAGGCATAAAAAAAACGTTTCAGGAAGTGCGCACACAGGTAGCCGCCATGAACGCTTTTTTGCAGGAGCACATATCGGGCATGAGCGTAGTACAAATTTTTGCTGCCGAAAAACAAGAAATGGATAAATTTAATGCCATTAACCGGCGGCAAACCGATGCACATATTAAGTCTATTTGGTACTATTCTGTTTTTTTTCCGGCAGTCGAAATCATTATTGCCATAGCTTTGGGGCTTATGGTTTGGTATGGCGCTCATGCGGTAGTAAGCGATTATACTACCATAGGCACACTTATTGCCTTTATTTTATACCTTAATATGCTGTTTTACCCCATGCGCATGTTGGCAGATAAATTTAACACCCTGCAAATGGGTATGGTGGCATCGGAGCGGGTATTTCATGTTCTTGACCGAAACGACCATATACCCGATACCGGCACAAAACAAGCCCGATTTAAGGGCGACATAACTTTTAATAATGTTTGGTTTGCCTACAACGATAAAGACTGGGTGTTGCGCAATGTAAACTTTACGGTAAAAGCCGGTCAAACTCTTGCCATTGTGGGCGCTACCGGAGCAGGTAAATCTTCTATCATTAACCTCCTCAATAGGTTTTATGACATACAACAAGGCAGCATTGAAATTGATGGGCATAATATAAAGGAGTACACCCTAAATGCGCTGCGAAATAATATAGGTTTGGTTTTACAAGATGTGTTCCTGTTTTCGGGCACTATTTTTGAAAACATAACCCTCCGAAACCCCAATATCACCCAACAACAAGTTGAAAACGCCGCCAAACTAATGGGCGCGCATGAGTTTATCTGCAAACTGCCCGGGCAGTACCATTACAATGTAATGGAGCGGGGCGCTACCTTATCTATGGGGCAAAGACAACTAATTTCTTTCATCCGCGCCTTGGTTTTTGACCCGCAAATCCTCATTTTAGACGAGGCTACCTCCTCCATAGATACCGAAACCGAACAAATGGTGCAGTATGCCATGGATAAACTGGTACAAAACCGCACAGCTATCATCATAGCACACCGCCTCAGTACCATTTTGCACGCTAACCAAATTATGGTGCTTGATAAAGGACAAATAGCAGAAATGGGTACCCACCTTGAACTACTCGAACACAACGGCGTTTACCGCAAATTATACGATACCCAGTTTGCTGCTTTAGTGGAGTAACTGCCTCGTCTGCTTTTTTATCGGTTACCGCATCACCTACGCTTACTATAACATTAACCCGCCGCTTTTTGGTCTTTTTTTTTGTTCCGCAAAAAATAGGTTAAACCTTTTTGTTTGAGTTTTGTTTAACCGTTTAGTTCAGAAGCTAAACAAAATGGGAAACTATGGCTCAGTATTCTATCAAAGATATTGAAAACTTATCGGGTATAAAAGCCCATACCCTGCGAATATGGGAGCAGCGTTATAATTTAGTGCAGCCGCATCGTACCGATACAAATATTCGTTACTACTCCGACAATGACCTTAAACTCATCTTAAACATTGTTTTGCTGAGCAAGCAGGGGTATAGGATAGGCGCTATTGCTAAAATGAGCAATGACCAAATTAAAAAAAGCGTTAGCAACCTCACTACAACCGACCTCAAATACGAAGTTCACATCAACGAACTAACACAGTCAATGATAGATGTTGACGAAGACCGGTTTGAAAAAATAATTGCCACCTGCATTTTACAATACGGACTTCAGCAAACTATGTTATGTGTAGTTTACCCTTTTCTCATCAAAATTGGGGTTATGTGGACTACGGGCGGGGTAAATCCGGCGCAGGAACACTTTATTACCAACCTTATCAGGCAAAAAATTATTGTTGCCATAGACGGGCAGGTGGTTAAATACAACGAAAACACTAAACATTGCCTGCTTTTCCTGCCCGAAGGCGAGCTGCATGAAATAAGCCTCTTGTTTCTTTCTTATCTACTCAAAAGCCGAAACCACCGCATTACTTACTTAGGCATGAGTGTACCGCTAAATGATGTGGTAGAAGTAGTACAGTTTAAGAAACCCGATGCCATTTACACCATTTTCACCTCCACACCAACAGATGAAGACATAGATGCTTACTTGCAAGCCCTTGGTGAACAGTTTGCTAATACCCCTGTTTTTATTTCGGGGAACAGATTGGCTTCCTACAACAGTACACCCGCGCTTAACTTACATCTTTTCAGAAAAGCAGAAGACATTTTGCATCATATCAATGCACTGCAAGCCTAATTGGGTGCAAGGAAAGTATTAATTACCGGCTATATTTATCACCAAGCCCTCTGTGGCAAGATAGGTATCGGGAAAAAACGGACGAGCTTCGTGCAAATAATGGTGGAGGCGGTCATACCGAGGCGAAAAATGTCCTAAAAACAACTTGCCCACACCGGCAGCCCGAGCAATTTTGGCGGCATCAATACTGGTAGAATGTCCGCGAAGCGGCGCAACCTCTTGCATATCAGATAAATACGTGCTTTCGTGATAAAGCACATCTACCCCTTTTACCAGCGGTATAAGCGGCTCGGAGTAGGCTGTGTCTGAACAGTAGGCATAACTAAGAGGAGCAGGCGGCAAAGTAGTAAGAAGGTTATTAGGTATTACCTTGCCTTGTGGCGTTGTATAGTCTGCTCCTTTTTTAATATCGGGTATAAGGTGATAAGGTATTCGGTATTTTTCAATAGCAGCGCCTATCATTTTGCGGTCGGCTTGTTTTTGTTTAAATAAAAAGCCGGTACAAGGCAAACCATGTTGTAGGGGTAGGGTAGTTACGGTAAGGTGGTTATTATCAACTATTACCTCCGGCGCTTGTGCTTGGGTAGGCTTAAAAATTAGCTCATAATCGGGCTGGTAGTTATGTGCGCTAATTTGTCGGTGTAATACAATAGCCCGCATACAATCTTCGGGAGCAAACAAGTAAAGCGGTTTGGTACGGTTGTTTAGCATCAAAGAATCAAGCAAGGGCAGCAGCCCAAGGTAGTGGTCGCCGTGCAAGTGCGAAATAAATATGTGCGTTATTTTGAAAGGATTGATGTTGAAACGCTGCATTTGCATCTGAGTTCCCTCGCCACAATCTATGAGGTACAGGTCATCGCCGCATTGTAAAATCTGTGCCGATGGGTGCCGGTCATAAGCAGGTTTTGCCGAACTGGAACCTAATATCGTAACGGTAAAAGTCATATTAGTGACCGTGTGTAAATAGTTAAAAAACCCGAATATTTATGTTTATTAAGCTAAATAACCAATATTTGCATGGTATTTTGTGCCATACAAATACTGGTTATGATTACGCAGCAACTGCCTCATTAGCCACAGTAAACGCATATTTAGTGGTAAGTGCGTTTGCACTGTATAAATAAAGGGTTAATCTTCTTCGAGCGTTTCATCTAAAACCGATTCTTCATCGGCTTGCTCTTCCTGAGCCAGTTCGCGCATGAGTTCATCCATCATAACAATATCTACTGCTTCCTGAGCAGTAGGCGTAATGGTAAGCACCCCATCCAAGCGCGAAATAGATATGAGTTTTTGTACGTTAGCGTTTAAGCCGGTAACAACTAATGTGCCCTCCGAACCCTGACATAAGCGGTTGCCCACTAAAATAGAGCCTAAACCCGATGAGTCCACAAAATCCACTTTCGACAAGTCAATAACCATGTTAGAAACACCACCCTCGTTGAGCAATTTTAATTCCGTTTTAAAATCGGCAGAATTTAGCGTGTCCAATTTGTCTTCTAAAACGGTGATAATGGTGTAGCTTTCTTTTTTATCTAATGTAAACTTCATAAGAAGATATGTTTTGAGTAAGGTAAATAGACTTAATAACCAATTTTACCCCTTGTTTGGTTGCCTTAATGCGAAAAATGAACAAATGAAGGCGGCAAAATGTTAAAAACAGTGCAAAAATAAACAGCTAAAACCAAAAAACGTTACATTCGCCATGTAAATACTAACTTTGGTTTGTGCATTTCTCAATTGCTGACATTTTTTCCGAAACTCCTCCAACCCGACAGCCATTTTAACAGTTTATTACTGACACAAGCAGGAAAAAGTATCGGTTTATACCTCTATTGACATTATTTTTCTTTTCGGTCTGATTTTTGCCAGCTAATTACTAATATGGAAGCAAAATTTTCGCAAAAAGTAAAAGACGTTATTTCTTTTAGCAAAGAAGAAGCCATGCGATTTAACCATGGCGAAATTGGTTTAGAACACTTGCTACTGGGCTTACTGCGCGAAGGCGATAGTTTAGCAGTACAAGTACTCAAATCACTCAGCGTAGATGTTATCATGCTACGTCGGGTTATTGAAGATAATATCAAAGGGCAGGTTTCGCATCAACCTATTGTTAATGCAAATAACATACCCCTTACCCAACAAACCGAAAAAACCCTTAAAATTACCGTGTTGGAAGCCAAAAAACTCCAAAGCGAAATTATAGGTACGGAACACCTCATGTTATCTATTTTAAAAAATAAAGACAATATTGCCATTCAAATTTTAAACCAATTTGAAGTGAATTACGACACCTTTAAAAAAGAACTGGATTTTTTACTTACTCAGCAGAACATGCCTTCTAACGAGTATCCCAATGACCCCGATGACTACGACGAAGACGATAAGCGTAGCGGTTACACCTCCTCTGCCCGAAAACCAAATACTAAATCTAAAACACCGGTGTTAGATAACTTTGGCAGAGATATAACCAAACTTGCCGAAGAAGGTAAACTTGACCCCATTGTAGGCAGAGAAACCGAAATTGAACGCGTATCGCAGATTTTGAGCCGCCGAAAAAAGAACAACCCTATTTTAATAGGCGAGCCCGGCGTGGGTAAAACTGCCATAGTTGAGGGCTTAGCCCTGCGCATCATTCAGCGCAAGGTTTCCCGAGTGCTTTTTGATAAACGTATTGTTATGCTTGACCTTGCCGCTTTGGTTGCCGGTACTAAATACCGCGGGCAGTTTGAAGAGCGCATGAAGGCTATTATGAACGAATTGGAAAAAAACAGAGATGTTATCCTGTTTATAGATGAAATTCATACCATTGTGGGTGCAGGTGGCGCTACCGGCTCATTAGATGCCTCCAACATCTTTAAACCCGCTTTGGCAAGGGGCGAACTTCAAGCCATTGGCGCTTCTACCTTAGATGAGTACCGACAGTATATTGAAAAAGACGGCGCTTTAGACCGCCGTTTTCAGAAAGTACTTATCGACCCGCCCAGTGTAGAAGACTCATTGATTATCCTGAACAACATAAAGGAAAAATACGAGGATTATCACAATGTACATTACACCGATGAAGCTATTAAAGCATGTGTTAACCTTAGTAACCGATATATTACCGACCGCTACTTGCCCGATAAAGCCATAGACGTTTTAGACGAAGTAGGCGCAAGGGTTCACCTTAAAAATATAAGCGTTCCAAGTAATATCATTGAGCTGGAACAACAAATAGAGGAAATACGCGAAGAAAAAAACAGAGTGGTCAAAAACCAGCGCTACGAAGATGCCGCCCGTTTGCGCGACAAAGAAAAACGCCTTCAGGAAGACCTTGAACGGGCTAAACAGGACTGGGAAGAAGAATCAAAAACCAAACGCTATCCTGTTAATGAAGACGATATAGCCGAAGTTGTAGCTATGATGACCGGCATACCCGTTAAGCGCGTAGCACAAACCGAAAGCAATAAACTCCTTCACATGGGCTCTGACCTTAAATCTGCCATTATTGGGCAAGATGAGGCAGTGGCAAAAGTGGTTAAAGCCATTCAGCGCAACCGTGCCGGGTTAAAAAGCCCTAAAAAACCAATAGGCTCTTTCATATTCTTAGGTCCTACGGGGGTGGGTAAAACTGAATTAGCCAAAGCCTTAGCCCGATACCTGTTTGACGGCGAAGACGCACTCATTAGAATAGATATGAGTGAGTACATGGAAAAATTCTCAGTTTCCCGCCTCATTGGCGCGCCTCCGGGTTATGTGGGCTACGAAGAAGGCGGACAACTGACCGAAAAAGTGCGCCGCAAACCTTACAGCGTTATTTTGTTTGACGAAATAGAAAAAGCTCACCCCGATGTTTACAATATCTTGTTGCAAGTGTTAGACGACGGACAACTTACCGATGGTTTGGGCAGAAAAGTTAACTTTAAGAACACTCTTATCATCATGACTTCTAACATAGGTGTGCGAACATTAAAAGATTTTGGAGCGGGAGTAGGTTTCAGTACACAGTCAAAAGAAGAAGATGCAGAAAATTATGCTAAGGGAGTAATCCAAAAAGCGCTGCGAAAAACTTTTTCACCCGAATTTTTAAACCGTATTGATGATGTGGTTATTTTTAACTCACTCAGCAAAACCGAGATATTCCAAATTATTGACATTGCCCTGAATGACCTTCGCAAGCGCCTATCAGCCCTTGGTTACAATTTAGAGCTTACCAATAAAGCCAAAGACTTCCTTGCCGAAAAAGGCTACGACCCCCAATTTGGAGCGCGTCCGCTGCACAGAGCCATTCAGAAATATCTGGAAGACCCCTTAGCAGAAGAAATGCTTGCCGCAAACCTATCGCCGGGCGATACGCTTTTGGTTGACCTAAACGATGATAACACCATTAAGGTTAGCAAAAAGGAAGTGCAAACCATAGAGCAATAATTATTTACCTCATTCCTATAACAAAGGCTGCCACACAAACGGCAGCCTTTGTTATTGAAAACGGAACTTCACCTTATAGTATCTATGTGCCGCTTTCTTTGCTAATTTTGCACTCATTGAGCAGTTGCAATCATAAAATCCTATCAAATAAAAATGAAAATTGCGTTAATAGGGTACGGCAAAATGGGTAAAGCTATTGATACACTATTGCAGGAACAGTATGGCAGTAAACACACAGTAGTACTGCGCATAAACAGCGAAAACCGGCACAATTTAACCCCTGAAATGCTCCGGCAAGCTGATGTAGCCATAGAATTTACCATACCCGATGCCGCACCGGATAACCTCAGTCTCTGTTTTGAAGCAGGTGTTCCGGTGGTGTGCGGCACTACCGGTTGGTTAGATTGTGGAAACGAGGTTTTTGAAAATTGCCGTAGGTACTCGGGCGCATTGGTGTATGCTGCTAATTTTAGCGTGGGGGTAAACCTGTTTTTTGAGCTGAACAGGTATTTGGCTCAACTTATGCAAGCACACCCTGAATATGGGGTAGGTATTGAAGAAATTCATCACAAATATAAGTTAGACTCGCCCAGCGGCACGGCTATTACCCTTGCACAAGCTATTATACAAGAAAACAAAGCGCTTACTAAGTGGGTAAACCAAGCCGCCACTCAGCCCGATGAGTTGGGCATTATATCACAAAGATTAGAAGATGTTAGCGGCACGCATATTGTTACCTACCAATCGGCTATTGATAGTATTGAAATTAAACACACTGCTCATAACCGGTTTGGGTTTGCTGCCGGTGCGGTGTTGGCTGCGGAGTGGGTGGTGAGTAAAACAGGCATTTTTTCTATGCGCGAGGTGCTACAGTTTGCCAATAATGGTGAATAATAACGAGCAACTACTTATCATCGGGCATTGGGGCTTTTTCAAACTTCAATGCAGCCGAGTTAATGCAATACCGCATTCCTGTTGGTTTGGGTCCGTCGTCAAAAACGTGTCCAAGGTGTGCATCACATCGGGCGCAAAGCACTTCGGTTCGTGCCATACCCATTGAGCCATCGGGAGAGTCGGTTATATGCACAGTTTCAACCGGTTTCCAAAAACTTGGCCAGCCGGTGCCGGAGTCAAATTTTTGGGCAGATGAAAAAAGCGGTAACCCACAAGCAACGCAGTAATAAGTACCTTTTTCTTTGTTGTTCCAGTACTCATTTTTAAAGGCGGGCTCTGTTCCTTTTTGTCGGGTTACATAGTACTGCATTTCGGTAAGTTGGGAGCGCCACTGGGTGTCTGATTTTTGAATTTTCTCAAAAGGCAGTTTGCGCTCCTGCGTTAGTTTTCGGGTGTCGTTTTTTTCGCCGCCGGCATTGTCTTGTGGTGGTTGGTTAAGACCTTTATTGGGCGTACAGGCAAAAGTTAGTAATACAAGGGCTAAAAGCAAAACACGAACAAAAAAGGGAAACAACATAAGAGGTATGGCGTTTACAGCATGAAACAACGCCTATAAAACAGTTTACCCGATGAATAGTTGGCAGCAGTACGGTTTAGTGTTTGCTGTTTTGGTTAAATCGGTAATTCATAATTAAATTGAGGTGGTGCATATCCACTTTATTAAACAGGTAACGGGGTTTTTCGTAATCGTTACCTATGTTTCCTTTATACACATACAAAAAGTCGATAGTTGTGCCGTGCATAAAACCGCCCAGCGGGTAGGAGAGTTGTGCATTAAACTGCCTAAACGAAGGCAAGCCGTATTTATTTAGGGCTACATTCATTACATCGGGCGTATAATAATGCCCATAGGCAAAGCTCATGCCCAGTCCGCTTTTCAGCTTTTTTTGTACGGTTATATTGGCGGCATGAACATTGCCCAAGCCCTCCATGCGCTCGCGCTGCAAAAAGGTGTAAAAAGGTTCTCGCCCCCACTCGCGCGGAAACAAAAACCGTCCTTCGGCGGTAATGCGGGTATAGGCAGCAAATACCGATAAACTTTTGTACGCTACACCGCTTCGGGCGCTTATAATTTGGGAGCGGTTATTTTTTGGGAAAAAGGTTAGGGCGGCGTTATCGTTGCCGCCGTTGTTTACCGCTTGCTGCGTGGTGTATTGTATGCCGCTTTTCCAGCGGGTATTGGAGCTTAGGGCAATGTCGGTTTCGGCTTGCAGCAGCAGGGTGTTAAACATATTTTGGGCAAAATTTTCCCATGCAGTAAGGGTAAGTTGCTTAACGGGAGCGTAAGATACATGGAGTAGCCCGATGCCTTTGGAATGAACATTGCCTTTATATCCCGATGGATTACCTTGCACATCTAACCCAACCGGGTAAATACCCACCGATTCGCCTATGCCATACCAGTTTACCGTACTTCGGGGCGAAATTTTGTAAATCCAGCCGGCTTCTATCTTTACCTTGGGTATTTCGTTTAATTGCAGCCACACACCTTCTTCAAGGGTGGGGCGCATGCGCCCGTCTTGTTTGTTTACAAACGGCGTATTGAGGATTTGTTTGCCCAGCGTAACCGTAGATTTTTTATACCGATAGCGCAGAAACAACTCCTCCAAGCGGTCTAAATCGGAACCGTTGGCGTAGTTTTCCATGTCAAATAATCCTACCTCATAACGGCTGAATTGGTTGGTAAGCGAGTCGCGGCGGGTTAAATCGGAGGTGCCGGGCAGGCGGTAAATAAAAAATCCGCTAACACCAAACTGCAATCCTTTCCACTCCGATGTTTCAAACCCTATGCCTGCCCCCAATGCCCAAGCAAAATAATCGGTCAGCTCGCCTTTGTTTATGGTTGCCATTAGGTCGTTTCGGGCAGTAGCATGAAAATGACCTAAGGTAAACAAGCGGTTTAAGCCGGTAGTATCCCGATGATGGTGCTGGCGCTCATTCACCTTGTGTTGTGCTTGCAAAGATACAGTAGCAGCCAGCAGCAGCCCAAAAACAATAAAAAGTATCCCCCGCCGGGCAGTTAGAAGTGGGTATCTAACTCCGGCTCTGTAAAAATTTTCGTTATTCATGGTCAATTATCCGTTCTGTATTAAAACCCTGCTTTGATATAAGCCCAGCCTTTGTTTTGTTTTTTCACAATTTCAACAATGCCTGCGGGTACAAATCCGGCAACTTTAAGAATTTGCGATTTTTCTACTTTACGTTCTTTTAGGGTGTTTTCGCAGGCTACAAATAGCACACCTTGCTCAGTAAGCTCTTTAATTTTTTTGGCTTGGGTAGTTTTACCTTCTACCAGCAGGTTAATGCCCGGTCCGTGGCATACCACTTCAATTTTTGAATTGGGGGCGGCATTGAGGGTGTTGGTTATTTGGCGAACAAGCCCCTTGTGGGCAAGAGTATCTTCACTTACCAATTGAAACACAATTTTGTACTTGGTTTTATCAACCTCGGGTTTGGCTGTTTCTTGGGCGTGTAGGGCAAACGCCGGCAGCATAAAAACAAGGAGTAAGAGTAAGTTTTTCATGAAGAATGGGGTGTGTTAAATTTAAAGTTAGTGAAAATTGTCAATTGTTTTTACAAAACGGAGTTACATTGTTTAACTGCTCAATTCATTACAAAATTCAATAGCTTGCTTGCATTGTTCTACTGTAAACATGCCAAAATGTGTTAGTTCTCCGGGTAAACCCATTTTATCTGACAGCCACTTGTATGCGTTTTCAGATGAATGAAAGACCTTTTTTTCTTTCCACAATACATCAAACGTTCTGTGACCAAGGTTTTTCCATCTTCTTAACTCGGTGTCAGCAAGTCTGCCAAGTGAAGTCTTGTTGTCGTGATAAGTGCCTACATAATGGTCTTTGTTCAAAATACAAACATAGTACATTTTGTCTAAGTATTTTGGTCGGGGTATATCCTGCACTTTATGCGGATAAATTACCTCTCCATTTACCAATTTAGTTGCACATTGGCAATATGGACAAAGTGTCCCATTGATAATCTGCATTAATTCTTCGTTCATAGGGAGCTCTATAATTGATTTTTGAAGAGTAATATCTTTTTACCTAAACTCGTAATCATACCCTTCTAATTGCGAGAGGAGATAAGGCGAGGCATCGGTAGCGGTGCAGCGTCCTTCCATTTTAGGGGCAACGGGCGAAAACTTGGCAAGGTACTCGCGCACAATGTCGTGCAATAGGGCATTTAGTTTTTGTGGATTACTTACTTTTTCAATGCGGCAGATGGTGTCATCGGGGTCGCCTTCGCGCTCGCAGGCTACTATGGTGTAGGTTTTTTGCATATTAATGGGTTTACCGCCCACTTTCACTTTGTTAAGGCGTTTACCAAAGTCATTGTGCATGGTAAAATTCACCTCCATACCTTTAAACCGGATAACCCAGCCGCCAAAACGCTTGGCAGGGTCTTTTGCAAATACATTGTGCAATTCTTTTTCTAACCAGTCCCATAGTTGCTGACCGGAGACCTCGCCCCGTTTTGCCTCTGAATTTACGGGCAACATGCTCCACAAGAAATCATTGGTAATGGCGGCTTTACCGGTTTTTTCATCGGGCAATAAAGGCGGACAAAACCTAAATCCGTTTGAAACGGCAATATCGGGCTTAAATTTCCACATAATGGCATCGGTAATAAGGTTGTCCATGGGGGTTTCCATTACGTAATAACGAACCAGCGGTGTTTTGCTGTAACCTATTACGGTATCTAATTCTTTGCGGTAGGGCTCGCGCAGTTTTTGTACAAGGGCTTCGGTATCGGGATTGGGGGCATACACATCGGGGTTTACATCAAGTAGTTGGTAGCTGTGGTCTTTAACTATGCCGTCTTCAACCACTATATCTAATCGGGCAATAAAAGAGCCAAAAGCGCCGGGTTCGGTAACTAAGGCATACTTGCCTTGTATGGGTTTGCGCACGCGCTCATGCGTATCAGCGCCCAGTATGTAGGTAGCGCCTTCTACTTCGGGTTTGTTGGCTAAATCCACCTGTTGGGCAAGCCCCATGTGTGTTACCAAAAATACCATAGCGCATTTTTCGTAGTTACGCAGCAGTTTAATATACTTGGCAACGTTGGTTTCGGGTTTGGTAAACCTGATTCCCTCGCTATAAGCGGGCGATTGACGCTTAGGCGTAAGGGGGTCGTTATACCCGATGAAGCCTATTTTTACCCCGCCTACCATTTTAGTCCAATAAGGTGGAAAAATTAAATCGCCCGAAAACTCATCAGCCGTATCGTGGTACATATTGGCACAAATTTTATCGGCATTGTAAGCGCCCAAATCTTTGCGCATCATTTCTTTGCCATACACCACCTCCCAGTTGCCGGGCAGCATGAGGTCGTACCCTATATGGTTAATGATGGGCACAATAGCCGCTCCTTCGGATAGGGCAGCCACGCCGCCGCCCTGAAAACAATCGCCCCCGTCTATTACAATGGTATTGGCAGGGTTTTCGGCGCGCAGGGTGTCAATCATGGTTTTGAGTACTGCCATACCGCCGCGTTTGTGGTAGGCGGCTTTACCCTCGTGCCAAAAAAACTCGTCGTGGGTAAGGAGTTGGGCATGTATATCTGCTGTGTTTAAAATGGTAATGTGTTGCGCTTTTGCACGTTTTACGGCATTATTTCGGGTAATTTGGCTGAGTTGGTAACTGTCGCCATCGCCGGTACCGGCAATAAGCGGGGCAGAAAACATACCCAATCCGCCTAAAACTGAGGTGCGAAGGAAATTGCGTCTGCCGGCGGTTATGGCTGCTTGCTGCTCAGTGGTGGGTGTGCAGGAATGGCAGTTGCAATGTGGAAGGTGTGTAAGTTTGGCCATGTGTGTTGTTGTTATGTGGTATGTTATAGTTTGGCAAGTTGGGCAGGTTATTTTTTAGCAGATACTGCGGCTTCTTTCAGTTGTTTGCGTTTTTGGGCTATGGGTTTAAAGGGTCCGTATTTATGTTCTTGTTCGGTAAAGCCATCGTGATATGGACCAAAGGGGTGGTCAATGGGTTTGCCGGCTATATTAGGCCAGTCTTTGCTGAGGTCTTTTTTGGGGCGCGGTTGCGAGTTTACAAAAGCTGCCACGTCCCAGGCTTCTTCATCGGTAAGCATGGGCATTTGGTGAGTAGCGCCTAAGGGCATATTAACCTTAGCATAACCGGCAAATCGGGATAGGCGGTACAAACCCGCTCCGATGTTGTAGCTGTTATTGCCCCAAAGTGGCGGGTAAAGGTAAGTAATACCATCGGGGTTTAGTTGCCCGCTGCCATCGGCTTGGTGGCAAACTTGGCATTTTTGAGTATAAACTTCTTTGCCATTTTCGGGGTTTGCCGGTCGGTCTAAATAGGCAAGTTCCCAAATACCTGAGCCATCGGGTTTATCGCCTTTTGGCACGTCTTTTCCCAACCAGTTGATGTAGGCAACAATGGCGCGCATTTCTTTGCTCAGCGAATCGAGGGGTTTACCATTAAGGCTGCGTTCAAAACAGTCATTCACCCGTTTTTCAATGCTTTCCATACTGCCCGACCGCTCTCTGAACTTGGGGTAAGTACTTGCCACTGCGCCGTAATTGTTGCCCAGTGTGCGGGTGCCGGCATCGAGGTGGCAGTTTTGGCAGTTCATACCATTTGAGCTGTGGCGCACACTGCCTTTGGGTCCGAGGTAGGCAGCGGTATTGCTGATGAGTTCCTTGCCATAGGCAATTAGTTTGCCCTCTTCGGTATTGGCAGGAATGGTGGCGGGGTTAGGCGCTTTCCACCAGTTTTTTTCGGGAATGGGCGGAATGGCAGGAGGCATTGGCTTGTTTATTGCCACTTGGTTTGTTTGGGTGGCATTGCCCGAAAAATTAACTAACGGTTTAGGAGAAAAAACGCCCAACAGCAACGCTATGGCTATACCTAACATGGCAAAGGTAATGATGCTTGCCGCCAGCATTGTTTGGTTGAGTATGCGAATAATGGTTTGTTCTATGGGTGTCTTTTGCATAGAAGTTGGATATTTTGTGGCAGTACTAAAACAATTTTAAGAAGGAGAACGATAAGCCTGCATGATGTTTTTAAAAAGCACTCCGGTAGAGGGCGGGGTATAAGAAATAGCATTGGCACCGGCTTCAATTACTTTGGTTATGGTTTCATCGGTTTTGCCACCTGTGGCTATAATGGCTACATCGGGATATTTTTGGCGAATATTCAGCACAATATCGGCAGTTTTATCAGCGCCTGAAACGTTAAGAATATCGGCACCCGCTTCAATTCTTCCGGTAATGTCTTCATTTTCAGAAACTACGGTAATCACTATAGGTATATCAATTTTTTCTTTTAATCGGCTAATGAGGTCGTTGGGAGCAGGTTTGTTGAGTATTACACCCAAAGCGCCCCTAAACTCAGCATCTACGGCAAGGCGGATAGAGCGGTTGCCCGAAGTAATCCCACCGCCAATACCACAAAAAATAGGTTTATCGGCTGCCAAAATTAAGGCATGTGAAATGACAGGTTGTGGGGTGAAAGGGTACACGGCTAATATGGCATCGCTGTTGGTGTTCCTGATAATGGCTACATCGGTGGTGAACAGGAATGATTTTAGCAATTGTCCAAATACACTAATGCCGCTACATTTGTTAATAACATCTGGTATAAGGACGATATTTTTTCTGAACTTTGAAACAAATGTTGGAATTTTCATTGATTTGTGTTTGTCGTTAGTAAACGAAGTTATTGTTATATTTACTTGCGCTGTAATTTTTAACAAGATACTATAAAGCAGCCAAAATAAATCCCCAAATGCCCGATTATTTACAGTTTACCCGAAAACAAGGGAATTTGGGGATTTTGCTTAAACAACAACTATGACAAACACACCTTCAAATTTTTGTGTTACTGATTTTGTTACCCAAGCGGTTTATACTAACGCCATGCGCCAATACCACCTTCTAAATTGTAGGCGGTAAAGCCGGCATTGGTCATCATTTTACATGTTTTACCACTTCGGTTGCCACTGCGGCAGAAAACGTAGTAAGTTTTAGATTTGTCTAACGCTTCAATTTTGGTGTTAAAATCGGCAGCATAAAAATCTATGTTTTGAGAGCCGGGTATAGTGCCCATTTTAAATTCATCGCGGGTTCTTACATCTAACAAAACGGCGTTTTTACCACTTTCGTTAAATTTTTGTTTAAATGTTGTGCCGTCTAAATCGTACTCGGCTTTGGCAAACAGGTGTTGAAAAAAGTCTAACATGAGTTATGGATTATGAGTGTTTAACGCTAACTGTATATTTTGCAAAAAATGTTGGGAGTGTAATGGCAGTAACCTTTTATCACTCCCAACTTTGGCAACGTATGTTTAACGTGTGTTATTAAAGCATGGTTGCGGGTTCTACATAATCGGTAACGGGGAACTCGCCGCTTTCGCGAATGGCTTTCATGCCACCCTGTACGTCAATGAGGTTATCGTAACCGCGTGCGCGGAGTATAGAGTTAAAAATCATGGAACGGTAACCGCCGGCACAGTGTACGTAATAGGTTTTGTTTTTGTCCACCTTAGCCATTGCCTCATTTACAAAATCGAGGGGCAAGTTTTCGGCATTTACAATGTGCTCCGATTCGTACTCGCTGTATTTTCTTACGTCTATGATGTTAATGTTGTGGTTTTGCTTATGTTCTTTGGCAAATTCTTCAACGGTAATGGTGCGAATGTGGTCGGTTTCTTTACCGGCGTTTACCCATGCATCAAAACCCCCGTTGAGGTAGCCAATGGTATAGTCATAACCTACACGGGCAAGGCGGGTTACCACTTCTTCTTCACGTCCGGGGTCGGTAATGATAAGGATTTGCTGTTTAATATCAGGAATTAAAGCGCCTACCCATGGGGCAAAATTGCCATCAATACCAATGTTAATAGAGTTGGGAATAAAACCTTTGGCAAAAGTTTCGGGTGCGCGGGTATCTAAAACTAAGGCTTCGGTTTCGTTGGCGGCTGCTTCAAAGGCTTCGGGGCTTAGAGCCTGTGTGCCGCGGTGCAGTACTTCGTCTATGCTGTCGTAGCCTTCTTTGTTCATTTTAGCGTTGAGCGGGAAGTAACTGGGCGGGGGCATTAAGCCGGTAATTACCTCTGTTACAAACTCATCTTTGGTCATATCGGCGCGGAGTGCGTAGTTCACTCTTTTCTGCCTACCAATGGTATCTTCGGTTTCTTTGCTCATTTTTTTGCCGCAGGCAGAACCGGCGCCATGACCCGGGTAAACAATTACATCATCGGGCAAGGTCATAATTTTGGTGCGCAGTGAGTCGTACAAGTATCCGGCAAGTACTTCCTGTGTAATAGCGCCTTTTTGAGCCAAATCGGGACGACCTACGTCGTTAATGAAGAGGGTATCGCCGGTAAATACGGCTTTTTCGCGTCCGTTTTCGTCTAAAAGTAAAAAACAAGATGACTCCATAGTATGACCGGGCGTGTGTAATACTTTAATGGTGAGTTTACCCACTTTCATTTCTTCGCCGTCTTGTGCAATATAAGCATCAAAATTAGGCTTTGCGGTAGGACCATACACAATTTTAGCGCCGGTTTGTTTGGCAAGGTCAAGGTGCCCCGATACAAAATCGGCGTGAAAGTGTGTTTCTAAAACATACTTAATTTTAGCGCCGTCTTTTTCGGCTCTTTCCATGTAGGGTTTTACCTCGCGAAGCGGGTCAATTACTACGGCTTCACCTTCCGACTCAATATAGTAAGCTCCCTGAGCTAAACAGCCGGTGTAAATTTGTTCTAACTTCATTGGTTTGTATTTTTTGTAGGTTAAAATTTTGAGAAAAAAATTGGTTGGTGAAAATGGTGGAGGGTTAATTCCTTTGTTTGATAGTGCAAAGTTACGGCGGTATTACCCCAATGTTGGTTACTAATGTTACATAGGGCGGTTAGCTGAAAAAAATCTCTTTTGCCAAGATGTAAATACCCATTACCAGCACAAACCAGCCAAAGGCTTTTTTAAGTTTAGCGCCATCAATTTTTTTAGAAAGAGCGCTGCCAATAAAGATACCGGCAATGGCTATGGTGGTAACAATGAAAAGCAGTTTCCAGTCGATGGCATAATGCCCGATGTCGCCGGTAAACCCGATGAGCGATTTGGCGGCAATAATAAGCAGCGAGGTGCCTACTGCCATTTTCATGGGCATTTTGGTGAGCAGTACCAGCGCAGGAATAATTAAAAACCCGCCGCCTGCGCCTACCAAACCGGTTAAAACACCTACCACAGCGCCTTCTAAAACGATGAGCGGATAGTTAAAACTGATAACCGAAGGCTCTTGGGGGGTTATGTTGTTGCCATTGGCATCTTTTTGTTTTTTTTCTCGTATCATGGTTACTGATGCCACTACCATCAGTATGGCAAACAACACCATAATGAGTATGGCTTTGGTAACTACAAAACTGCCAAGGGTAAAAATAACATCGGGAATGGCGGGCACTATAAACTTGCGGGTGGCATAAACGGCAGCAATTGAAGGCGCGCCAAAAATGAGGGCGGTTTTAATGCTCACCAAACCCTGCCTATACTTGGGTATAGCGCCTACCAAACTGGTAGCGCCTACAATAAATAAGGAGTAAGCAGTGGCAAGCACGGTGTCCACGTGCAATAAATACACCAATACCGGCACGGTAAGTATAGAGCCGCCACCACCTATTAACCCCAGCGAAATGCCAATAATTGCAGATGCCAGATAGCCTAAAATTTCCATGATTAGTTAAGTTTGGCTGCAAAGGTAGCGCTATATGGGCAGGGCTTTTGTAGCAATAGTTACAAAGCGGTAAATAGAGGGCATAAACCCGATGTGGGAAGAGCCGATTTGTTCTCACCCCTCAGCCCCCCTCAAAGAAGGGGGGAGTTTATATTGTCCGTTTTTTAAGGTTTTGGGGTGCATTTTTAGGGTGATAATGCCTGTTTTTTTCAGAAAAATAGCGTGTAAGACAGAACAAATCGGCTCTGCGATGTGGGCGGTAAACCTAATGCGCAGGTTTATCGGGGGCAGGAGCCGATGCGTGAAAATCGGCATAAATGCGTTGGGCGTAGGTTTCTAAAAGCTCCATAATGCGGTTTTGATTACCCGATTTAAGGATAAAACCTATATGGTGGTCTAAGTTTTGTAAACGCCAGCAAATTTCGGGGTCATTAAAGGCGCTGTCATCGGGTTTTTCTTGCCTTGTCAGCGAAATAATGATGCCACTGTAATCTTTTTTTACCGGAGGCAGTTGGTAAGTTTTGCCTTTTGCCATGCACACTTCTATTTTTGCCCATTCTTTCCATAGGTTAATGCCGGTGGCAAACTCCACCTGCTCGGCTATATGAGCGCCACCCACGCGCGAAGAAGTTTCGAGGAAGTAGAGTTGTCCTGTTTCGCGGTTTTTAATAATTTCGGTATGTGAGGCGCTAAACTGCATACCAAAGGCTTTTAGCACCTGTTGGTTCATTTTGAGCAGTTCTTTTTCTTCGTTTGAACCCAATTGGAGCGAGCAGGAGCGGAAAATGCCGCCACTGTGCGCCACTTCAAAAGGCGTATTGAGGTATTTAGAGGCGCGGGCAAACACCACCTTGCCGGCAACCGAAAGCCCATCAACATGATATACATCGCCCGGGGCAAACTGTTCAACCAAAAAATTATGGCGGTCGTTGCCCAATTTATGGTTGAGGTGTTCCCATAACTCGGCGGCGCTGTGCATTTTATAGATACCGGCGGCAGAGGCTTCGCTTCGGGGTTTTACCACCCAAGGCGGAGCAACCGATTGGGTAAACTGGTGTATCTGTTCATCGTTAAACAGGGCGCTAAATGCCGGCACACTAATACCGGCTTCGGCGGCGCGTACCCGCATGGCAAGTTTATCTCTAAAATGTCGGGAGGTAGTTTGCCCCATGCCCGGAATGCGAAAATGTTCTCGGAGCAATGCCCCTTTTTCCACATCAAAATCATCAAGGGCAATAATGCGGTCAATAAAGGTAGTACGCATCAGGTGCGCCAAACCTTCTATCATATCGGTGTTGTTCCATGAGCCGTCTTCGGTTTGGTTCATGTAAAAAACATCGTCTAAATGGGTGCGGGGCCAGGGCTTGTTTTCTAATTTTTTGGAAGTGAGCAACAGTACGCGGCAGCCTTGTTCTTTGGCGCTAATCATAAAATCGGCGCCTTTAAAGTAGGAGGCTATGCAGAGCAGGGTTAATGGTTGTGTGGCAGACATAGTTTAAATTACCGGTAGTGAAAGTGTGATGCCCAAAATAGGTAAAATGGGGCGCAATTTACAAACATTTTTGGTATAGGCACTTTTAGTGGTAAAAAAGTTGAGTTGCAACTTTAACGTGTATGATAGGGGTGTACAAAAATGTTCAGCAATTGATGTTTACAATCTCATTTTTTGGAATAATATCATTCAGTTTGCGATACTATCAGCGATTGCCCGGGATAAATTTTATCGGAGGTAAGATTATTCCAGCTCATTAAATTGGATACACTTACGTTGTTTTTTCGTGCAATAGAGCTGAGTGTATCGCCACTCTTTACTATGTAACTACGGTGCGGAATGTTTGTTAGTTTATTTGCTTTTTCGTTAGTGGTTTGATGTGAAGGGGTGGTAAATTGCATGGAGTTAGAAGTTGTTTCAACTTGTTGAGCGGCCTCCATGCAGCAATTTTGCGGATTATTACCATAAAAACTTAAAGTATTAAGCAGTGCGGCGGTAAAGAGGTTTCCCTTGAGTTCGTATCCCTTTTTTGTAAGATGGATATTGTCTTTGGCAGCAAGATTGTTATTAAACCACAACTTCATGGAGTTGGGTCCGCCAGCCACACTATACCAATCATAATAAAGGCAATCATATTGGAAAGCGATGTTGCGCACTAAGTTTTCAAACTGTTTAGCGGAGGATATATTGGCGCCTTTTCGGTTCATATCCTGAACAGAGGTAAGTAGAATGGTAACATCGGGATAGGCAGTTCTGATTTTGGTGATGGTATTCACCATAACCGAGGCTAATTCATCATCAAGGCTGTTATTGTAGATAATATCGTTGGTTCCCCAGTCAAGAATAACCAAATCAGGGGTTAAAATAGGGAAATGGTTTTTAAAATAGGTTTGGTTCAAAAGGGCAGAAAAAGTTGCTCCGCCTACACCTAAATTGTGATACAGTAATCCGCCGGTATCATTTTCAATACTGATTCCATGTAGCTCAAAAGTTTTAAAGTCATTGAGCGATTTGTGCAGTTTAAATTCAATGGTATCGCCAACTTGGGGAAGGAAAAACAATAAGTATGGCAAATCGGGGTCGGTATAATTGGCAAAACTGATAGTTTGGTAGTTGTTTCGTGATTGGACGGTAAGGTTATAGCCGCTTATTTCTTTGTTACAGAATACTTTTATGAATTTAGCGCCCGGCGATAGGGGTTTGGTAAAGTAAATTGAAAAAGAAGCAGCAGTATCGGAGGTATGTGCTACAAAGCCGGAAACGCCAAGCGGTAATTTAGGTGGTTGGTGTATGCTGTTAGAGGAGAACCAATTACCGGTAAAACCGGATTTAAAATCGGATTGTGAGTAGGTTTTAGCTATAGCATACGGAAAAATCATTCCTCTACCTCCATTTCCTTTAAGTTGTTGAAGTGAGTTTCTGACAACGGAGGTAAAATAATCGGGCTGCACGTGCGAGTCTCCAAAATGCGCTATATGGATTTTTGCACCATTTTCATCGTTCCAATTATTGTAAAATTTTTCTAAAACTTTATTGTTTTTATACTGAAAAAAATTTACATTTTT
>DDVC01000180.1 GCA_002345145.1 Bacteroidetes bacterium UBA2322 | reverse complement strand
CTGATTTGCACAGATTTTTTAAAAGTAACTTTTGTACTGTACTTTGCGTTCTTTGTGGTAAAAGAAAGAATTTAGTTAAGACTAAGACACAGGGTAAGTAGTTACAAAAAAAAGTAGATAAGGTTAAGGGTTGTACAACTGTTGAACTTAGGCGCAAGCCATAATAGATTTTAGAACTTGACAAAAAATGCAATTTACATAGAAGTACATCGGGTAAGCATTGTTATCAAATAACAATTGTCCATCTCTGCCATTACCCTAAATTAACACCAGCCTACCTTATTCTACACTTACCTGTATTTGCCCTGCGCCCGGGCTGTTCCACTGCACCAAAACAGTATTGGTGCCTTGCCCGCTAATAATAGAGCCATTGGTTACTTGCCAGTTAAAATTGCAGTTTCCTTGCGGCGGAACACTATACGTATAAGTATTGCCGTAGCAAGTGGGTAAAGAGCCGCCGCTAATGGGTAAAATAAGACTTCTGCCATCTAAGTTCCACTCGGGCAAAAACCCAATGCCTAAGTGCGTAAGGGCAGTACAGGCAACATCAGTAATGCGGGGCGTATTTGTGTAATCGTAACAAGTAACCATGCCCGATGCTGCTGTCCAGGTAGGCGTGCCACCCAAAAAAGAAGCCGTTATACCATTGGGCGAGGAGTCTATAAGTGTAGAGCCGCTCCCATCGTCCATTTTCCAATAGGCAAGCAAGTTGGCATAATTGGGGTGCGTATTGTTTACCGGCGCACAAGCCCAGTCTTTAATAGTTTGTTCAGCTAAAATGGTATTCCAAATGCGCACTTCGGCTATTTTACCATTAAACCAGTAAGGGTAAGCGCGGGTGCCATCTTGCCCTATGGTAAGGGGCAGCAAGCTGTTTATATCGCCTACGTTGCTCATGGCAGTCAAATTTTCTAATTTGCCGTCTTGGTAAATGCGCAATTGCCCGTCTCGGTCAAAGGTGGCAGAAAGGTGGTGCCATTGTCCATCTGCAATTACGCCGCCGGTTACATCGGCTCTATTAACACCATCGCCCACATTCACCTTCCATCGGGTAATATCAGCGGTGGGCGTAGAAATAACAAATCCCTTATTAGCGCCGCTGTTCCAGTTTTTATCCGAAATAAAAGCCGCATCGCCGCTTAGGGTAGTATATTGTACCCTAAGTTCAACAGAAAAATCTTGTGCAGCGCCAAACTGAAACAAACTGCCGGGGCTTAACGGCGCTGCATACTGGCTGGTGCCGTTAAAAACAGGAGCAGGCGGAGCAGGCAGGGTAGTAGTTTGGGGTAAAACCGGTTGTGGGGGCATATTGGCTTTGTGTGCCAATACAAAAATGGTGCGTTCTTCAGCAGAGGGTCCGCCATGCCCCGATGCAATGCCACCGTGGTCGGTAGAAACTAAGATGAGCCAGTTTTCGGCAGCATAGGTAGGGCGGTTGTAGAGGGCGGTTAAAATTTCGCCCACATAACCATCGGTTACTTGTATGGCATTTAGGTACGGGATTATGGTGGGCAAAAAACCGTTGGCATGTCCGGCGGCATCCACATCATCAAAGTCCACAAACAACACATCGGGATTAGTGGTATTGAGCAACTCAACCACTTTGTTTTTAACTGCCAAATCGGTACTTAGGTTAAATTTGGTATCGCAAACGGTGGTAATAATGTTGTTTATGGGAGCCCAGTGAACAACCGATGCCGTGTTGAGTTGTGGTTGCAGGGTTTCTAATCGGGTAATAAAATGCGGATACTGTGTGTAATTGGGGCTGGTAAAAGCGTTGTTGTAAACATTGTGCTTATCCTCCCACACGCCGGTAAGCATACTGCTCCAGCCTGCTCCGCTCCAAGTGGGGTGGTGCGTAAGGGCATGGTAGCTGTAAACCCCATGCTCAAAAAGCTGGTCTATATGAGGTGTATTTGCCGCTTGTAGCGCATCGGGTCTGCAACCGTCTATGCCCAAAATTAGCACTTTGGCAGTATTTTGGGCTGCCAAATTGCCCCCAATTACCCAACAACAATAACCCACTAAAAAGGGCAACCAACGCCCTACACTCCATTTTGCGCTTTGTGTTTTCATTTTTGCGTTTTTATACTGCTAAGATAGTTATTACCGGCATTAACAGAACTGATATGCACTACAATATGTTTTTTAAGGCGTGAAAAGGCTTTTTTTACTCACTTTGTTTAGTTTTTCTGCAAAACAATTAAACAAATCAAAACAAATAGTGTCTAACAGGCGTTATTGATTTGCTTTTGCAGCCAACACGTCTTTATTCATTTATTTACCTCACTTATTTTACCCCCTCCCAAACTGATGAAAACTTTAAACGGACATTTTACCAAAAACGGCAACCACACAGACCACAAACACAACGGTTGCCACCACCACCACAACGATTTAGACTTAGAACTGATTGAACACATAGGCGATAACCACCACATCACTTCTATTGATACGCCCCTGCGCCAAGATGCTTTTGACTTAGACGATGAAACCAAAATTGCCCTTATTGAAGAGCATTTTGCCGAAATCATGAACATTATGGGGCTTGACCTTACCGATGACAGCCTGAAAGGTACGCCCCGCCGCGTGGCAAAAATGTATATAAAAGAAATTTTTAGTGGGCTTAACCCCGCCAATAAACCCGCCATTACCCTTTTCGACAATAAGTATGACTACCACGAAATGCTTATTGAAAAAGATATTACCGTGCACTCTAATTGCGAGCATCACTTTGTGCCCATTATAGGCAAGGCACACGTGGCATACATTCCGCGCAAAAAGGTGATTGGTTTGTCAAAAATTAACCGGTTGGTACAGTTTTTCAGCAAACGCCCACAGGTTCAAGAGCGCCTTACCGTACAAATAGCTCAAGAGCTGCGCAAAGCCTTGCAAACGCCCGATGTGGCGGTTATTATAGAAGCCGACCATGCTTGCGTGATGATGCGCGGTGTGCAGGATTGCGGCTCCAGCACCATTACTGCCCAATACTTAGGCGCTTTTGAAAGACCCGAAGTGAAAAACGAACTGCTGCGTCTGCTGGGTAAGTAGTTCCCGATGTTCCTTTACAATTTGCCTGCTACGGGCTGTTTCATACCTATACCCACCACCCTACCTGCACTACCCAAGCAGGTTTGGGAGTGGGTATAACTGTTTATACCATTACCGGAAAATTTATTGCATTAGCCCAATGGCTTCCAATCCCTTAAAATTCGTATATTTTTAGCATTTTTTGGGATTGCCATCCTTACAACTTAGCCACAAAAAATACGCGGTGCGCCATGCCCGGGTTAAGCCTATGACCAAATTTTACCCCTCCAAAACCCCACAAAAATTCCCTAATACCGCGCTGCCTGCAACCTGTGGGTAAAATACGCTGTTATTGTGTTACGCAAAATAAGCCGTGTGCCTTTAACCCTGCACTACTGACAACTTACCGCGCACAACTAACTACTTTTTTATGATTCACTATCAACGACACGTACTTTCAAATGGATTGCGCGTTTTGCTGCACCAAGACCCCAATACCCCTATGGCGGTGGTAAACATACTATACAACGTAGGCTCACGCGATGAAAGCCCCGATAAAACCGGTTTTGCCCACCTTTTTGAGCATCTTATGTTTGGCGGCTCTAAAAATGTGCCCCAGTATGACGAGGTTGTACACAATGCCGGCGGCGAAACCAACGCCTTTACCAGCCCCGATATGACCAATTTTTACTGCATTATGCCCGCTGCCAATATTGAAACTGCCCTGTGGATAGAATCCGACCGCATGTTGCACCTCAATATCAACCCTACCTCGCTCAGTGTGCAGCAAAATGTGGTGGTAGAAGAGTTTAAAGAAACTTGCCTAAACCAACCCTATGGCGATGTGTGGCATAAACTGCGGGCGCTGAGCTACCAAGTTCACCCCTACCGATGGCCTGTAATAGGACTTATTCCCGAACACATAGAACAAGCAACCTTGCAAGACGTAGAAGCCTTTTTTCATAAATTTTACCACCCTGCCAATGCCATTTTGAGCATTGCCGGCGGAATAGATGCCCAAACCCTCCTTCCGCTTATACAAAAATGGTTTGGCAGCATACCCGCCGGCGAGCCATACTACCGAAACCTGCCTCCCGACCCCCCGCAAACCGAAAAACGAACCCTTACCGTACAAGCCGATGTGCCTATTGATACGCTTTACCTTAGTTTTCACGTGTGCGAGCGCACCCACCCACATTATCCTACTACCGATGTGCTGAACGACCTGCTCTCTACCGGCTCATCGGCAAGGCTGTATCAGGCTTTGGTAAAAGAGCAACCTATTTTTAGCGCAGTACATACGCACTTTTACGGCGAGTTTGAAAAAGGCACCCTCACCATTGAGGGCAGGCTTAACCCGGGCATTACCATGCAGCAAGCCGAAGATGCCGTTTGGCAAGTGCTGACCCAACTGCAAACCAATCTTATTACGCCCGATGAACTCCAAAAATCTATTAACCGCGTAGAATCGAGCATGGTTTTTGCCGAAACCAACCTGTGGATGAAGGCTTTTAGTTTGGCTTATTACGAGCAATTGGGTAATGTAGAATGGATAAACACCGAAATAACACAATACGACACCATTACCGCCGAACAAATACAACAAATAGCCCAACAAATTTTTACCCCGCAAAACTGCTCGGCTCTTTACTACCACGCCCAACACCCCCAAAGTAACGAAGAACTAACCGAAAATGCTGCCCTGTTTGAATCGGCTTAATCCCGAAAACATGCCACGCTACTTACCACTTTTTGCAGTTTTGTTTGCCCTGTTGCTTACAGGCTCGTGCAGCAGTGTGCCGGGTACTCCGCCGGCGGTAAAAACCACCACCGGCTTACCTCCTACCCAGCGCACACAACCCCTTACCGGCGCCCAAGCCATTACCCTTGCTCAGGCATTTGTTGCCGCACAAGGTTATACCAATGCCCACCCCAATTTAACTAAGGTGCTTATTCAGTTTGAAAAAGACGAACACGCCTCCGATACCGCCGCCGTTTTAAAATACAGGCACAATATGCTTAAACCCCAAGCAGTAGGCGCTCGCCAATACGACCATACCAAATGGTTGGTGGGTTTTGAATATACCTGGAATGAAGACAATATCTGCCGCGCCGTTACGATGGATTCCATCGGGGCTAAAATTTACATGCAACACCAAGACGTGCGCATTGATTGGGTGCTGGGTGAAGAGGATTAAATAATTATGGCAACTTCGCTTCTAACTGTTCTATCCGTTTTAGTAAATCGGTAATGGTTTTTTGTTGCACCTCTATCATAGCCTGCTGCTCCTGCACGGCTTTTACCAAACTGGGTACAAAACCCGCATACTCAAGGCTGTAATTATCGGTAGGGTTTTTGGGTGGGTTAATGCCATCAAAATTATAACCTATCTTTTTTGCAGTGGCTTCCACTTCCTGCGCAATAAAACCGGTGCGGATTTCGGCATTGGCGGCGGTTATTTGTTCGGCGGTGGGCATATATTGTGCTGCAATGGTATCGGGCATTTGGGCGGTAATGTGGCGTTGCAGTTTGGATATATCCACTGTATAAGTTACCGGACGCAACTGTTCTATGAAGGATAAACCCGGCACATCGCTTTTTACGTTTTGTTTAAACCGCCCATCACTCAGATTGCTCCAGTGGGTGTAGCCGCCTATGGTCATGCCAGTTGTATAGCCCAATACAATTTTGTTGTCGGCGTTGGTAATGGCTTGTGTGCCAAATGAAGAAGCGCCGTTTAGATTGTTTACACTTACATCAGAACGGTCGCCTATGCAGGTGTTCCAACTTCCAGATACGTTGCTAAAAAGCGCATGTAAGCCATTTGCGGTATTATTATTGCCTTCAACATTATTAAACAAAGCGTTATATCCTAAAGCAGCATTGTTGCTCCCTATAGTGTTTTGCCCCATCGTACCCCAAGCACCGATTGCAGCATTGTAACTCCCGCTAGTATTGCTTCCAAGTACATAAGTTCCAACAGCAGTATTCAATTCTCCCGAAGTGTTGTTTTTAAGCACATTTTTTCCGATAGCAGTATTACCAAATCCACTTGTATTAGATAGCAGTGCATCACTGCCGTTGGCGGTATTGTTAGAGCCTATACTATTGCCCGAAAGCGCGCCCACACCCGTGGCGGTATTATTATAGCCCGAAGTATTACCAAACAGAGCACTATTGCCAAGTGCAGTATTGTTTTGCCCGACTGTATTTGATTGTAAGGCATAAGCCCCTAATGCTGTACTTCCGTTTCCGGTAGTATTATTATACAAAGAGTAAGTACCCAAAGCCGTATTTTCATTGCCGGTGGTGTTGCTGTAAAGTGCAACATTGCCAATACCAGTATTTCCGGCACCTCCTGTATTGCTCCGTAAAGCCGAACTTCCGGTAGCAGTATTATCATTTCCTGTGTTGTTGTTAAGCAGGGCATTGCTGCCAAACGCCGCATTACCGGTGCCGGTGCTATTGCTGGTAAGGGCAAAA
>DDVC01000136.1 GCA_002345145.1 Bacteroidetes bacterium UBA2322 | reverse complement strand
TGTAACTATTGGTTAAAGAGGTGTTAAAAGGGTTACAGACTCTCCCCGTTTCTAAGAATGGTATCGGGCTTATTTCTTATTTTTCCGATACCGCTTACCATTACTACCCACTCCTTCGAAATAAAGAAATACTCAAAACACTTGCAGCGTAAGCCTCCTATGTTAATTTAAACTCCAACTTCGGGTTAATTAAACTTCTCGGCAGTTACCGGTAAGTAAGTTTGTAATACGAGTGCCGGGCGCTGCCTTTTTAGAGCATAAAACAGCTACTTTGGGAGTTTTTGCCTGCATTGCCGTTAATTCCTGTTAAAAAGCACACAAGGCATCTTTATTGGCTCGTATATTTGCCCCATAATATCGGCAAGTAATTGTGATGGTTGCAATGCGCCTGTTTTTTTATCTTCTAATAGCGCTGGGGTTTGCTAAAACGCCGGTCTATTTAAACCATGCAAAGGCTGAAACCCTGCAACAGCAAGCAATGCTATGGGCTGATGGCAAAGCGCCCAACCAACAGGGCATTGCCACAAATAGTGCGCCCATATTAGCCGATACGCCCCCGCCCGCCATAACCGAAACCGAAGAAGACCCTCCCGTTGAGGGTGTTGGTGTTTGTACTGCCCACCTACCGGCGCAGGTTTATGCCTCCGGCTTAGTTTTACCCGTTTCCGCATTGGTAATAAAAAAGGTAAAACTTTTTATCCTCTACTCCGCTATTAAGGTAGATTGCTAATCATTTTTTAGCGCTGTTTACCGGTTTTGCAATGCCCCAACATGGTTGCTGTACCATTTTGTGTTGTGCCAAAGCAAAATGTCGGTCTTTTTTAATGTGCGCACTTTTTCCGATTTGAGCGTGCCGTGTGTATGCTTGTTTTGCGGTAAATGTTGGCAAACAGCGCCCGGGGTTTCTATTTTTATTACATTGTAGTAAAACAACACGCAACATAGGTTGTGCCATTGATGATTGCTTAAACCGGTGTGCAGTGTGTTGTTATATTACCCTTTGCCTGCGTGTTGGGCAAACAAGCGTTTTGCCCAATTGTGGGCGGCAAAATGCAATACAAAAAACTCATTTTTTCCTCCTTACCTATCTTAACCAAATTTAAACAACCAGAAATGTCTGCTCACCATAAAAAAAACCAACTTCCCCAAGACGGCATTGCCGGCTTAAAAGAAAATTTCAGCGCCGATGCCGTATCGGGTTTTATTGTATTTTTATTGGCATTGCCACTGAGTTTGGGCATTGCCAAAGCATCTGAGTTTCCGCCCCTTATGGGTTTGCTTACTGCCATTATTGGCGGTATGTTGGTAAGTTTAATAGCCGGCTCAAGGCTTACCATTAAATGACCTGCTGCCGGCTTAATAGTAATAGTAGCCGGCGCTGTAACCGATTTTGGCGGCGGCGAAATAGGCTGGCGGTTGGCGCTGGGCGCTATGGTGGTAGCCGGCATTATCCAAATACTATTTGGCGTACTCAAAATGGGTAAGTTGGTAGATTTTTTTCCGCTTTCTGCCATTCATGGTATGTTGGCAGCCATCGGGTTAATTATTATTGCCAAACAGTTTCCGGTGTTGTTAGATATAGATCCGGCGCTTACCAAGGGTAAAGGTCCGTTTGAGTTAATAGGCAATATACCTTACTATATTATGCACTTAGACCCCAAAGCTACGCTTATAGGGGTGCTGAGTTTTGCTATTATGATGGGCTGGCCCTATATCAAAAACGGGTTCATTAAAAAAATACCCGCTCCCTTGGTAGTGCTGCTTATAGCTATTCCTGCCGAGTTAATCATGGATTTTCAGCACACCGAGCCCGCGTATGCACTGGTGCATATAGGCAACCTGCTGGAAAGCGTAAAATGGAACGTTGATTTTTCGGGCATTGCACAAACCGGATTGTTTGTTAAGTATGTTATCATGTTTGCCTTAGTAGGTACGCTCGAAAGCCTGCTTACCGTTAAAGCCATTGACCTGCTTGACCCCTACAAGCGCAAATCAAATGCCAATAAAGATTTAATAGCTGTGGGCGTGGGCAATACCTTTGCTGCTTTTTTGGGCGGTATGCCTATGATTTCGGAGGTAGCGCGCAGTAGCGCCAATGTAAACAACGGCGCAAAAACCCGATGGGCAAACTTTTTTCACGGGTTCTTTATTTTGGTGTTTGTGGTTTTTGCCTCGTCCTTAATAGAGCTCATACCCAATGCAGCGCTGGCTGCCATGCTCATTACCGTAGGCATTAAACTGGCACACCCCAAGGAGTTTATCCATACGTTTCAGATTGGTAAAGAGCAATTAGCCGTATTTTTAACCACCATTTTCTTTACCCTCTTTGAAGACTTGCTGGTAGGTATTGCCGCCGGTATTTTGCTTAAAATTATCATTCACTTGTTTAGAGGTATGCCCATTGGGTACCTGTTTAAAGCGCCTACGCAGGTTTCGTTTGAGGGCAATACCTATTTAGTAGAAATTGACAAAGCGGCTGTTTTTACCAATTTCATTGGGATTAAAGAAAAATTAGCCGAAATTCCGGCAGGTTTTAACATTACCATCGACCTCAAAAATACCAAATTGGTAGATCACTCGGTAATGGAAAACCTGCACCATTTTCAGCACGATTACGAAGCCGCCGGAGGTACGGTAAAAATAGTAGGGTTAGATGGCCATGAGCCCGTTTCTAAACACCACCTTGCCGCCCGCAAACAAACCAAACCAAACCTAACAACATAGCCATAATCAACAACTAACCTCCTAACTTTTGGTTCTTTACCACAGCAGGGTAGGGCTTAATACCTTGCCTTGTTGTGGCAAAACATCGGGAATCACTTTTTTAAAACCGCCTGTAATTACCCAAAACTCATTAAAAAACCCCATATGAGTTCGCACAAATTTAATCCGGAGCATGTAGTACACCACCTTAAACACTATTTGCCTTCGCAAACCCCTTTAAAGGATTTTATCCACCATAACTCACTCCATGCTTTTCAGGAAATGGCGTTTTATCCTGCCATTTTTAAAGCCCGCAAAATTTTTGGCTACCACGTTACTTTATCTATGAACGACTACCGCAAGCTGTACCAAACAGGACGCATTAAGTTGGAGGTAGTTGAAAGGGTAATAACCAACCGAAAAGGCATTGCCGAGATGGAGGCATGGAAAGAAAAAATGTTCCGAAAATCTTATACTACCCAACGGCTGCCCCGAATAGGAAGGCTGCGCGCCCGATGGAAAGAACAGTTCCATATTGATTTAGACAATGCCGTGCAACCCCTGCTTTTTAGATTGCTGTGTAGTTATTTAGACCAAGGCGTGGCGCTTTGGCATTTTCCATTTGAAGACAAAGGCCTATTAGACGCGGTAAGGCAAATAGAGCAAAACAGTTTAGGCAGTTTTTTTAAGTCGAAAAGAGTGCGCCAAATGCTGTTTAGCCCCGATTGTAGTATGGAAAATCTGCTGCAAATAGTAGTAGGTAATCCCGATTATTATGAGCTGTACCTTTTTGACCAGCAGTTTACCCACCGCGGTTGGTCGGGCATGGTTTCGGCAATTGAAGACAACCCAACCAGCGTATTGTATCCCAAAAAAATTGCCTTTTCCGACCTTATTGTGCTGGAACTACTTATGGAGATTGATGCGTTGGATACTTTACTGGGTAAAAAATGGGAACCCCTATGCGCCAACCTCAGTACTCCACCACCCGATTTATTTGCCGATGAACCCATTTCGGAGCAGGAAGAGGTGCTTAGCCTGTGGCAAGATGCTTTTGAGTGGAGTTATTACGACCATGTGCTTGCCGGAGTACAACTGTTGCAGCAACAAAACAACAAAAAAAGCCAACCCCAAAACCCTCATTTTCAGGCTATCTTTTGCATAGATGAGCGAGAGTGTTCGCTGCGCCGACATATAGAGCAGGTAGCGCCCGATTGCGAAACCTACGGCTGTCCGGGATTTTTTGGCGTGGAGTTTTTCTTTCAGCCCCATAACGGGAAGTTTTACGAAAAACTCTGCCCCGTAATAGTAACGCCCAAATACCTCATTAAAGAGTACAATGTGCCCGAAAAAAGGAAACACGATTTCCTGTACTCTAAATACTCCCACCACTTTTTGTTAGGGTTTTTTATTTCTATGGTTTTGGGTATTTGGGCAGCCTTTAAATTATTTTTAGACCTGTTTCGGCCACAAATGAGCCCGGCTATTTCTAATGCCTTTGCACACATGCACATAAACGGCGAACTGCTCATTGAAAACCAAAACCCCAACCATACAGAAAACGGTTTGCAGGTAGGATTTACAGTGCCCGAAATGGCTACCCGCGTAGAAAACCTGCTTCGCAGCATAGGACTTATCAAAAATTTTGCACCGGTGGTGTATGTAGTGGCACACGGCTCCAGCAGCGCCAACAATCCGCACCACGGCGCACACGACTGTGGGGCTTGCAGCGGACGACCGGGTTCGGTAAATGCCCGTGTTTTCTCTTTTATGGCTAACCACCCAAAAGTGCGCGAAATACTTGCCCAAAAAGGTTTGGTAATTCCTGATACTACCCAGTTTTTAGGCGCATTGCACGATACCGCCAGTGACGACATAGTTTACTACGATGAAAAAATCTTAGCAAAAACCAACCAACAACTGCATCGGGAAAACAAGGAATTATTTGAAGACGCATTAGACTTGAATGCCAAAGAACGTTCGCGCCGTTTTGCTTCTATCAATACTAAAGCCGATATTCGCAAAATAAGAGCTGATATTCGCAAACGCTCGGTTTCGTTTTTTGAACCCCGACCCGAACTGGGGCACGGCACCAATGCCCTTTGTTTTGTGGGCAACCGCAGCCTTACCAAAGGTTTGTTTCTTGACCGCCGCGCCTTTATGAACTCTTACGATTACCGCACCGACCCTACCGGCGCTATCCTGCTCAATGTAATGAAACCGCTGCCTCCGGTTTGCGGCGGCATCAATTTGGAATACTATTTTTCGAGGGTGGATAATTACAAAATGGGTGCAGGCACTAAACTGCCACATAATGTAATGGGGCTGATAGGCGTAGCCAACAGCAGTGACGGCGACCTGCGACCCGGTTTGCCCTTGCAAATGATAGAAGTGCATGACCCCATCAGGCTGCTCATTATTGTAGAGCATTATCCCGATGTGGTACTTAAAACCATTCAAGCTCAGCCCGATTTGTACCAATGGTTTACCCTTGGGTGGGTACACCTTATGGCTATTGACCCCAATACCAACCAATTTTACTTCTTTAAAAATGAGCAGTTTGTACCCTACGAGCCCTTGGAAAAAGGGATTGCCAAATCTGATGATGTACACCAACTCATAGAAACCGCCAAAGAAATGGACACCAACTACATTGTTGATGCTACCAAAGAAAACCTGCCCGTTCACCTTATTGATTAAACCTACAAAACCATGCTTCAACAATATCTTCCTTATTTTGCCCTTATTCCGCTCATAGGGCTTGTGCTTAGCCTGCTGCCCAATAACAAACAGGAGCGGCTCATTTTTGGCTTGGCAAATGCTACTATTATTACGCATATAGCGTTGGCTTTGGTTTTTACCATTGCATGGTTTATGCAGCCCAATGCCGCCTTGTCTTACAAAAGCTTTTACCTGTATAAGGGTGAAGATGCTAATTTGTTTTTAGACTACTATTTTGACCGCATGACGCTTTTTTACGGCGTTATTGCATCGGCTATTGTGTTTATGGTGAGCAGGTTTAGCCGCTATTATATGCACCGCGAAAAAGGGTTTAAGCGTTTTTTTAATAATTTGCTGGCATTTTACTTAGGCGTTAACCTCATCATCATTGCCGGCAATTTTGAAACCATGTTTATAGGCTGGGAAATCATTGGGATAAGCTCCTTTTTCCTCATCGCTTTTTACCGCGACCGCTACCTGCCGGTAAAAAATGCGCTCAAAGTGTTTTCGGTTTACCGCATTGCCGATGTGTTTTTTCTGCTGGCTATCTGGAGCTCGCACCACTTGTTTGGCAAGAGCATTACTTTTATAGAGCTGCCACAGTTGCTGGCAAGCGGAATAGATAAAATACAAGAGCATCCGGTACTGTTTGCCCTTTTGCCTATTAATTTATTGGTAGTGGCAATGGTAAAATCGGCACAGTTGCCTTTTTCATCGTGGTTGCCCAGGGCTATGGAGGGTCCTACCACTTCCAGTGCGGTGTTTTATGGTTCGTTGTCGGTACACATTGGAGTATTTTTGCTCATGCGCACGTATCCGCTATGGGAGGCAAATATGGCATTTAAAATAGCTGTTGTTGCCATAGGGCTGCTAACCGCTTTTATATCGGGCAATATAGCGCGGGTGCAGTCATCGGTAAAAACGCAAATAGCGTATTCCTCTATCTCCCAAATAGGGCTCATGTTTGCTGAGGTAGCGCTGGGCTGGCATACGCTGGCACTGCTGCACTTTACCGGCAATGCGTTTTTGCGCACCTATCAGTTGTTGGTTTCGCCCTCAGTACTGAGTTATCTTATTCATGACCAGTTTTTCAATTTCATTCCGCCGCAGCACCCTAATCCCCATACAGTATGGGGCAAAGTACAACTTACGCTGTACGCCATGGGCATTAAGGAGTGGAACTTAGATTGGTTTTTGTATCGGTTTTTATGGTCGCCGCCCAAAAAAATAGGGTTGGTTTTCAGATACCTAAACAGTATGGCGCTTTTGGTGGTATTTACCCTTGTATTTGCCGGTGGGCTGTACGCATCGGTGAGTTATTACGAGCAGTTGCCCGAAATGGTGGAGCGCTTTTTACCCGAAATTTTTGCCCTCATTGGGGTAATTGTAGCCTTAAAAGCCTTTACCGAGCGCAATAGCGCCCTAATTGCCTTGAGCATGGTTGTTTTGAACCAGTTGTTTACAGCGCTTTCTATCAATTTTAACGAACATTTTACCTTCAATCACATATTGTTGTATTTGAGTGGTATCATAGTATCGGGCGTTATAGCTTTTGCTTGTTTGCAGCGTCTTAAACAAGAAGGTGAACCCATTGACCTAAACGATTTCCAGGGACACTCTTATGAGCGCCCCCGCCTAACGCTGGCGTTTATGTTGGCTTGTTTGGGCTTATCGGGTTTTCCCATTACGCCTACTTTTATAGGCGAAGACCTTATTTTAGGGCATATCCACGAAAACCAAATTCCACTTACTACGCTTACCGCCCTTAGTTTAATATTGGTAGGATTAGCTACCATGCGTATGTATGCCCGATTATTTTGGGGTCCGCACAAAAAAGGATATCATGAGGTAGCTTACCGGTCGTCTTAAAATAGGTAGTTTGGTTAGGTTGTTTTTATTGTATAGCAAACTTGTAGCAGGTAAAAAGGGCAATGCAATTGTGGCACTTATGATGACGCTTTAAGCGTTGCCCTTTATTTTTCCCGATGCAAATTTTGCATTGGGGTTAGTCATACCTAACTAAGATGCACAGTAAGAGTATGGTGTCGGTATATTAGTTTCTGTAATGGTTTTTAGTTTGTTTTTTGTGGCTTTTTTAAGGTTGAGATGCGGGCCGGCATTTTGAGGTACTGCCTTTACTCTTTTTCATTTCGCAGTTGTTCTATGTGTTCAATGGGTAACCCAGTCAATTTTGAAATTATAGTATTGTCAAGACCCTCTAAAATTGCAGTTTTGGCAATTTCAATATTTCGTTCTTGTTTGCCTTCCTGTCTGCCTTCTTGTCTGCCTTCCTGTCTGCCTTCTTGTTTGGCTTCAATCTTGGCGGTGTACTGCACACTCATTTCAATGCGTCTATTTTCCTGAAACCGGTTGTACATC
>DDVC01000065.1 GCA_002345145.1 Bacteroidetes bacterium UBA2322 | reverse complement strand
TCATAACTCATAACTCATAATTTTTCACTTAAAACAGCATTTCTTTACGTGCCATGTTTAGCCTTAGCCCCAAGCCCCAAAAATGTGTTTGTTGATTTTGCGGGTTAGCTTGTGCGGTTTGGGTTCGGTAGGTATAGGTAAAATCGAGCCAAAGGTTGTGTTTCCACATAAAGCTGAGTAAAAAATCGGCAAGCAGGATATTGGTTTTATTGCCTTGCAGCAGCGTATTGTTGTAATCTTGTGGGCGGTTAAGCGTATTTAGCAAAAAGATATTGCCCCCATGGTTTACCGAGTCGGCATCTGCGCCTCGTTGTGCGTAGAGCAGGTTTAGTTTAAGGTCTAAGAGGCGGTGGGGTTTATAGCGCAGCACGGCAAGCATTTCTCTAAAATTGGCTCCTAATGGGTGTGCAAGCGGCTGGTTGTAATGGGTATAATTGCTGGTTTCGGTGTTGTGGGTGTAGGTGTAGGGGCGCACTATGTTAAACTCTACCTGTGCATCAAGGTTGCTGATGCCGGCTACATCTATGTATTTGAGGCCTGCCTGAGCGCCCAATTTGTTAGCCCACCAGCCGGTGCGTTTGGTAATTTCGGTAAACTTGAACTCATCAACCACAAACTGCCCGTAGAGCGAAAAATGTTTGAGGAAATTGTACTTGTAGTCCAAACCCAAAATTACGTTATCGGGGCTGCCTATGTGGTACTCTATGGCGCGGTAAAAAATAATGGGGTTCAGGTAGTTTAACTCAAAATGGTTGTTTTCTCTGCCAAATACCACCCCTTCAAAAATACCTATATTGAGGCGGCGGGTAAGGTTCATGCTCAGGTGGTGCATAGCGGCATATTTTACAGGCAGTAGCCCATCGGCAGCGTTGCGATACTGACCTGTTAGCTGCATAAACAGGTTTTGGTAATTGAGCCGCCAAACTTGGGTATTAAGTTTAAGAAAGAGGTAGTTATTAGAAAAATCGGATAAAAGCAGGCTTCGCACGCCGTTTCCTATAAAATTGCGGTCGTGTCCAAACTGAATGCGTATGCGCTCCAAAGGTTGAAAGGTAATGTAACCCCTTGCATGAAAATAATCTTGCCCACGGGCAAAAAGGCTATCGCCCAGCATACTTTCAAACGGTTTAAACCTGCCTTCGCCCGGCACGGCGTTTTGTTGGGTTATGTAGTCATTTACATAATTGGGGTAGCTAACTTGGTTATCGGTAAGTAAACCGTAAAACCCCAATTTTTCGTTCACCATACCCCTCACCTCTAACCCGCGCGTATTGATATACCTTATGGCATTGGCGCTTTGTTCCTTGCCTAATTGCATGTGTAGTACCGGATTAATTTTGAGCAAAAAATCGCCCGTTTCTTGTATGCGCGCCATATCGGCGGGGTATTGGTATAGTTTTTTCAAAAACGGCTTTTTGCTTTTTACCAACCCCCAGTCTGTCCACTCGTTGTTATCTTTATAAATGTAGTATTGGTTATGCCTGTCCATTTGCCTAAACTGCACATTTTGCATATCGTCCATGCTTTCGGTGAGTAGAACAGCGGCAAATCGGGTATAGGGTTTTACCGATGTGAACAAATACGCCGTATCCAATTGTCCCGATTTTATTTCTATGCGGTCAATAAGATGGTAAGTGGGCATTTGGGTAGGTAAAAACGTGCTTTGGGCATAAGCCGCCCCACCCAAACAACCAATTAAACAAGCAATACAATACCGAAACAAGAACATAACGGATAGGTTAAAATGATGAGGTAATTTTACGTGTTACTACTGCAAATGTTACAAAGAGGTGTAAAACAAGAAAAAGATGCCGGATATTTTAAGACTAAAACAGCGCAAATGTAAGGGTTGGTAAATTAAAACCGGCGGTTTTACCCTTTTATACCCTATTTTACAGCGGTGTATTGTTGTACTTTTATGCCAACTTGCCACAACTTGCCCCGCAATAGGAGCGTTATAGCAGGGTTTTACCGCTAAATTACCTATCAAATAACCCGCGCTTATGTTCAACAAAAATTTTCTGCTGCTTTTAATGGTAAGCGTAATGCTCAGCGCCAATGCCTGCAAAAAAGAAACCCAAACGCCCGATGATGGGGCAGCATTGGTATTTAAATTTAAGTTTGACCCCAATCAGGTGCGGTTAAACAACCTTGGTCAGCCTGCAATTATTGCTCCCGGCAGGGCAGCCCAAACACCTGTGTTTAACAGCATAAGCGCCCACTATGTAGAACTGATACCTGCTGTTTTTACCCAAATAGGACAAGGGCAAGTGCTGTATAAAGCACCCGAAACCACCCAAGGCGGCGCACAAGCCATTGATTTTTCTCAATCAAAGGTGGTAGGCGAAAACGAGGTATTTTTGAGCGTACCCATTAAAAACATAACCCCCGGTCAGTACCCCTATCTTAGGGTTTCGCTGGCGTACCAAAACTACGATATTCAACTTAATGCCTTAGGCATGAATGTAACCGGCACCATTGCCTCGTTTATTGGTTATAATACTTATGTGGGCAGCTACAAAATAAAAAATACCAACATACCTATAAATGCCAATAAACTACAAGGCTACTGGGGTTTTGAGAGCAGCTACGGCACCCTGCAAGGGCAAGCGCCGGCAGGAGCTACCACTGTACCCAATCCGCTGGCTGCTACCTCGCCCATTCCGCCCGGCTCTTGTTTGGTTACAGGCATGTTTGAACAACCCCTCACCATTACCGGCTCCGAAACTGAAAATATTATAATTGAGGTATCGCTATCGGTCAATAACAGTTTTGAATGGCAGGAAACCGGCGGCAATAACCTTTTTCAGCCCTTAGAGGGTGATGTGCCGGTAGATATGGGCATTAGGGGTATGGTGGCAAGGGTGAAGTAGTGGTTAGTTATTAGTTGTGAGTTACGGATTACGGATTGTGGATTGCGACTACTTACCCGATTTTGCTTCTCGCAAAGGCGTAAATTATTTGTTATTTCTTAGTACCGACTACCCACTATTATCTACCAAAACTAACCACTACAACTCCTCCCAGATATATCGGGTTTTGTTGAAGCCCAATTTTTGGATGGTGGCGGTAATTTTGGGGTCTAATGCTTGTAAGTCTTGCAAAGCTTTTTGAGCTTTTTTGTTATCGGTAAAAAAGCGGTAGGCAATGGCGCAAACTTCCTCCTCGCCTTGGTAGTATAAAATGGCGTGCGCCATATCAATACCTCTATCTAAAAAAATGCGTTTTATTTTTTGTGCCTGTGGCATACAAGAGGTAAAATTAGACTGCTGCGGATTGCTGTTATCTGTTTTAAGGGTTTGCACAATTACCGCATACACAGGTTGGGCAAAATCATCTTTCACTACCATTTCTGAAAAATTTTGCCCTATACGGTCTAAAATTTTGGCGTATTTAGATTGGGGGTATTCTTTTGAAAAATCCCGAATCTGAACAATATCAGTAGCAAAGGGGTAAAAGTCTGTACTAAGACCGCTGTTTAAGAAAGAAACATCAAACTGCCCCGGCAGGGCATGAATATCGGTAAGTTGGTTGAGGGCTTCGGCAAAATCATCGGCTATTTGTTGGGCGTATGGCGAATCGGGATATTTAGTTAGGAGTTGTTCGCCGGTGGCAACCATTTTCTTTTCGCCTGTTAGGTCTAAAAAAGGGTACTCGCTCTGCCATGCTTGGGCTTTGGCATCATTAAAAGCCAAAAACAGTTTAAAAGGCTCGGGAGCATATTGCGCAACCTGTTTTTCTAAAATGGGGGCAGTGCCTATGTAAGCATACATGCCCTCGGCAGTGGCAACATGATACCCAAGCGAAGCAATTTCTTTGGTCAGTTTTTCCCCATCGGGGGTCATTACCCAGTCGTAGTTATCATTGCTAAAAGGGGCAATCACTTCATTTGCCAATTGGGAAAGCAGCGTATCGCGCAGGGTAAAAATAGCCAACAATTGCGTTTGGGAGGTAATCATTTCATTGGCATTAGCCACATCAAAGGCAAAATCATTAAACTGTTTACCCAAATCGGGTTTATTGGCTAACAATTTAAATAATTGCGGGTAATTTTCCTTTAAAAAATCGGGGTTGCGTTGTATGTTTGCCTCCCGATTAGCAGCGCCGGTTTCATTGTTATCAACTTGTTGATTGCAAGAGGTAAAAAAGGCAGCAACAACAAGCAATAGGAGCATCGGGAAAAGTGTTAAAAACCGATTCATAGTAACAAAATTAAGACAGTTGAAAATAATTTTGGGCAAAAATAAGGTAGTGCGTAAAACTGTACACGTAATTTTAGCCCGATGTGTAAACATAAATTTACCAAATATGGGAGAACAGGTTTTTTTTAATTGATTTTTGCCTACCTTTTACCCCAATTTGGTAACACTGTGTTTTGAGGCTACAAATATAGCAGTTTTAGAGCCCAAAACAAGACCATAAAACAAAACTCAACCCTAACTATGCAAACATTTTTATTTCCATAAAACTAAAAACAAAAAATTATGAGGCATTTGTTTACCATGTTTTTACTCTTGTGCTTACTGTCGTTTCAGGCGTTGCTGGCACAAGATGTACAGGTGAGCGGCACCGTTACCGATGCTGATACGGGCGAGCCGCTGTATGGTGTGAACATTGTGGTAAAAGGTACTACCACCGGCGCCACTACCGATTTTGACGGTAAGTTCGATTTTAAAATTCCCGCCACGGCTACTACCTTAGTCTTTTCGTTTGTAGGGTACGATGTTGTTGAGCAACCTGTTGGAAAGGGTAAATTTAGTATTGCCCTTAAACCCACCAGTTTTGAGCTTAATGCCACTACCATTACATCGGGCAGACGCAAGGAGCGCGCTATGGATGCGCCGGCTTCTATATCGGTTATTGAAGCCAAACAACTCAGAAACGTAGTGGTGCCCAGCCCTACCGATTACCTCACTACCGCTTCGGGTGTTGACGTAATGAAAACCGGCTTAACCGGTAACGCCGTAGTAGTGCGCGGTTTCAATAACGTATTTGGCGGTTCATTGCTTACGCTTGTTGACTACCGCATTGCGGCTGTGCCCTCTTTGCGGGTAAACGCCCAGCAAATGATACCCAGCTCGCCCTACGATATTCAGCGCATTGAAGTGCTTAAAGGTCCGGCTGCGGTTATGTATGGTCCTAACAGCGCAAACGGCGTAGTGCATATAGTAACCGAGTCGCCGTTAGATATGAAAGAAAACTTCCGCACTACCGTAGCAGTGGGCGGCGGTATGCGCCAAAAAATTAAAGGCATCATAGACGAAGATGTAAACGATGCCAAACCCCCGCTGTATGACGACGGCGACCGCTATGCCGCTACCACCACGCTTCGCCATGCCGGTAAACTGGTGAACAATAAAGATGGGGTAAAAATTGGTTACAAACTATCAGGCAAATACTTTACCGGCTTTGACTGGCAGTATGACGACCCCAATGAAATGGGCACTATAACCAACCCGGCAGACCCTAACTATGGTAAAGTAATAGTACTTAACCGACAAACTGCCGAAGGACCGCAGTTTACCACCGATACCGTACCTAACGTGCGAGATAACCAAATTGTAAACTACAACTTTGAAGGCAGGTTAGATTTCCGCTTTAAAAAGAATATGGAGCTTATTCTTACCGGTGGGCAAAACAGTTTTACCGGTATTGAAATGACCGGTTTGGGTGCCGGGCAGGGTAAAAACTGGCGCTACACCTTTGGTCAAGCCCGTTTTATCTGGAAAAACCTCTTTGCACAAGCCTATATTAACGCCAGCAACGCCGGCGATACTTACCTTTTCCGTTCGGGCAACCTTATTGTTGACCGCTCTAAGTTTATGTCGGGTCAAATTCAGCACAGCACATCGTTGGTTCAAGACCGTCTGCGCCTCATTTATGGTATAGATGCCCTACTTACCCGCCCCGATACCGACCAAACCATTAACGGCAGAAACGAAGACGATGACAACATTAATGAAATAGGCGGCTACCTGCAAGGCGATTTTAAAGTTAATGATAAACTAAACTTTGTTGCAGGCGCCCGCGTTGATAAGCATACCTTTGTAGAAGATGTGTTTGTTTCGCCCCGTGCTGCAGTAGTGTTTAAACCTAATTACAATACCACAGTGCGTGCCACCTACAACCGTGCCTTTGGCTCGCCTTTGGCATTGAACACCTCTCTCGATATTTTGAGCGGCGCACTGCCCACCGGTATCGGCATTCGCGGCACAGGCAACCGCAATGGTTTTACTTTTAGCCGTGATGATGCCGGTTTAGTACAGTACCGCACACCCGCCTCCGCATTTTTAGGCAATCCGCTCGATACCTATTACAGTCTTGGCGCAAACAATGGCACCACCGCCGGTTATCAACTTATTGTAAGAGGGCTTAGCAATGGTTTGAAACAAATTATTGCCGATAGAAACCTGCCCATTCAGCCTTGGGTGGTGGATTCTATTGTTGCCAAACTGCTTCCTTCTTCTTTAATGGGTGTGGGCAATGTTATACGCCTGCTCAATTTAGATACCCGTCAGTTTGAAGACGTTAATGCCAGTGATATAGTGGACTTAGCGCCTATTAAAAACTCTACTACCCAAACCTTTGAAATTGGTTATAAAGGTATTGTAAAAAACAAACTCATGCTCAATGCTGATGTTTATTATACCCAAATCAAAGACTTTGTTTCGCCGCTGGTATTGCGTACCCCCAACGTATTCTTAGACCCTGTTGCACTTAGAGATTACATAGCGCCCATTATTACCGATAACATGAACCCTGCCCTAAACCCCGGCAATACGCCCTATATAGCAGTGGTAAACCTTGCCCTTGATACCGCACAGGTGGTAAACGGCATTACGGTAAATGGCAACTCTAATGGCACCGGCGCTGATGAACTCATTACCCTCATTGCCGGCGCAGGCGCTATTGCCCCCTACGGCACCGTAAACCCCACCCAATGGAACGACCCCTCTATGCTGCTTACCTATACCAACGTAGGTAATGTAAACCTTTGGGGGTTTGAATTGGGCGGCACTTATATTGTAAACGAAAACCTGCGCGCAGGGCTTAATTACGCTTTTGTGAGCGACGACGAATTTGACTATGAAGTGGGCGACAAAACCTACACCCTTGCCCTTAATGCTCCCCGAAACAAAGTTCAGTTAGCTCTTGATTACAGTATTCCCAAGGTAGGTTTAGACGTAGGGTTAAAATACCGATGGCTCGATGGGTTCCCGGTAAATACTGGCGTTTATGTAGGCGATGTAGAAGCCGCCAACATCATGGACTTGGCGCTGGGATATGCCCTGCCTTTCTCTAAAAACACGCAATTATCACTCAGCGTACAAAACCTGCTTGGCACCCAATACCGCAGCGTAGTGGGCGCACCACTTATTGGCAGATTTACCCTCTTCCAAATTGCACACACTTTTGGCAGCAATAAATAAAAAGGTAGCCTGTTAATTATACACAGCGCCGGCTACTAAATCTGTCAAAAACCCAAATTTTAAAAACCCTGTCGGTTTATTTTGCCGGCAGGGTTTTTTACTTTTGCAACACAGATACTAATATCCATCAACCCCCCTCTTCACATGATTAGGCTTATCCAATACTCCGAAAATCATTTTTCTGTTACCCAAAGTAAAGAGGTAATGGATATTATCCGAAACATAAAAGATAGCCAAATTAACTGGATTGATGTGGAAGTGGTAGAAGATGATATTATAGTAGAGCAAATAGCCAACTGTTTCGGTATTCACCAAATGATTGTTGAGGACATTTTAACGCAAGACCACTTACCCAAATTAGAGGTGTTTGATACGCATTTGTTTTTTACCCTTCGTATGCTGCACCAACCCGGCAATGAAAACAACATAAAAGAAGAACAACTAAGCATAGTACTGGGCAGTAATTACGTTATTACATTCCAATCAGGCATAGACGGCGATGCTTTTGATAAAGTGAGGGAAAGCCTTAAATTTGACAAAAGTTTGCTCCGAACCGAAAAAGCCGATTACCTCTTTTACCACCTTGTTGATTCAGTAGTTGATGAGTATGTAAACATTTTAGAACAACTGCGCGATGAAATTGAAACCCTTGAAGATGAAATCCTTACCAACCCGCAGCCATCCGAAGTGGTAGTGGGTAAAATTATTACCCTCCGAAAACAGGTTTCCAAACTCCGTAAATTTACCGCACCACTGAAAGATATTGTTTACAAACTTAAAGTAGCGCCCCCAAAATTTATTCTCCCCACAACCCTCACCTACCTGCAAGACATCAGCGACCACCTCTTCCGGTTAAATTCTGATTATGAAACTTTCAGAGAAATGCTCAAAGACCTAATGGAGCTTTACCTCTCTAACCTTAGCCATAATATGAACAATGTTATGAAAACACTAACCATTGTGGCTACCATTTTTATACCCCTCACCTTCATTGCCGGTGTTTACGGCATGAACTTTAATAATATGCCCGAACTAAAATGGGAGTATGGGTATTTCTTTATTTGGGGCATTATGGTTGCTACTGCGTTTATCATGCTTTGGTATATGAAAAAGAAAAGCTGGTTTTAATTATTCACCCATCCTCACCCCTTACCCACTTGGAAACATTTGAACTGATAGCCAAAACTGCACAGGGTTTAGAAGAAATTTTGGCCGCCGAGTTAGAACAACTTGGCGCACAAGTAACGCATAAAGGCAACCGAAGCGTATCGTTTATGGCAGATAAAACCCTCATGTATTTGGCAAACCTACACCTGCGCACAGCTTTTAGGCTAATGCTGCCCATCAACACATTTAATGCCATTAATCCCGATGAGCTATACCGAAATGCCCTTAAAACCCCTTGGGAAGATTATTTTTCGCCCAACCAAACCTTTGCCGTTCAGTTTACCATAAACTCGCCCCATTTTACCCACTCACAATATGCCGCGCTTAAACTTAAAGATGCCATTGCCGATAGGTTTCGCAAACAGTACAACAATGTGCGACCCTCGGTAAACACCCATAATCCCGATTTTTTGATTCAACTCCATATCCATAATACCCGATGCACCCTCTTAATAGACAGTTCAGGCGAAACCCTCCACAAACGCGGCTACCGAACCCAACAGGTTGCCGCCCCGCTAAATGAAGTTTTGGCTGCCGGTTTGGTATTGCTCAGTGGTTGGGAGGGCAATACCCCATTTTTTGACCCCATGTGCGGCTCCGGCACCATTGCCATAGAAGCCGCACTCTACCAGCGAAACATTGCCCCCGGCTTATTTCGCCCCCAGTTCGGGTTTCAAAAATGGCGCAATTTTGATGCTACTCTCTGGAAATCCCTCCAATCCGATGCCCTAAAAAATAGCCGGCCTTCGCCACCCAATGCCACCATATACGCCGCCGATGTGCTGCAACATGCCCTAAAAATAGCCATAACCAACGCCCAAAATGCAGGGCTGCCCGATATTTCCTTTTTTACCGCCGATTTTGTGGCACAGCCTCGTGTAATTAAAGAAAAAACCGGCACCCTCATCACCAATCCCCCCTACGGCGAACGCCTTGCACCTGCCGAATTGAACATGTTCTATAAAGCCATTGGCGATAAACTTAAAAAAAACTACACCGGTTTTAATGCATGGATTCTTAGCTCTAACTTAGAAGCCCTTAAACACATAGGTTTGCACCCATATAAAAAAATTACTCTCTACAACGGACCATTAGCGTGTAAATTCCTCCAATTTAAAATGTATTGAGCCATTATTAGTACCAAGCTCCTAAACTTCTATACATAAAAAAACCTTTGTGCATTTGGCATAGTTTTAGCCGCCTTTTTTGCAAAGCTGTTCTGCCATATCTGTCGTTAAAAATCGGGTTAAAAAGGGTAATTCTTTACCTGCTTCGTTACGTTACTATCGGGTTAATTTGCCCAATTCACTATTTACCCTTTATTCTATATTTCATGTCTGTACAGCACCGGTTAAACAGTCTTTTTGAAAACCATTTTGGCGAAAAAACCACCCACTACCACCCACTTGCGCCGGCAGCATCTTACCGAAGATATTACCGCCTTTCATCGGATAACTACACTGCCATTGGCGCACACAATCAGAATATACCCGAAAACCGAGCTTTTTTTGCCCTTACCAAACATTTTACCGCCAAACAATTACCTGTTCCGGCGCTTTATGCCGTTAGCCCCGATGAAACGCTATACCTTCAACAAGACTTGGGCGATACTACTTTTTATGACCAGATTACCGCCCTGCAAAACAGCCGGCAGTTGCTGCCCGATGAGCTTACGCATACCTACCAACAAATTATAGATGCCTTACTGAGTTTGCAAATTGTGGGCAACGAAGGGCTTGATTATTCGGTTTGTTATCCCGATGCCGTTTTTGACCAAAAAGCCATGCTCTGGGATTGTCATTATTTTAAGTACTGCTTTTTAAAGCCGGCAAAAATAGAACCCGATGCCCGCTCCTTAGAGTTTGATTTTGATACCCTTACCCGATTTTTGCTTCAAGCGCCTGCCCATTTTTTTATGCACCGCGATTGCCAAAGCCGAAATATCATGTTGCAGGAGGGTAAACCCTATTTTATTGATTACCAAGGCGGAAGGCAGGGAGCTTTGCAATATGACCTTGCCTCCTTGCTTTTTCAGGCAAGAGCCAACCTGCCCGCACACCAAAGAGCTTATCTTTTGCAATACTATATGCAACAAGCCGCCAACAAATTGCCCCAATTTGATGCCCCCTTATTTGAACAGCATTATTATGGGTTTGTGCTGATGCGCTGCCTGCAATTGTTGGGCGCTTACGGTTTTAGGGGCTTGTATGAGCGCAAGCAGCATTTTATAGGCAGTATAGGCTCTACGCTACAAAATTTAGATTGGGTATTGCAGCAAACCAACCAATACCTGCCGCTGCCTACTATTCAAACTGCCATTGAACAGGTAATAGCTCAGGATAAATGGAAGCCCTACAATACCCAATATGCCGCCGCCGCCCCGCTTACCGTCATTATTAAAAGTTTTTCGTACCGGCAAGGCATACCCACAGCGCCGGCTGAACCGGGCGGAGGTTTTGTTTTTGACTGCCGCGCATTGCATAACCCGGGCAGATACCCCTTTTACCAAACCCTGAGCGGATTAGATAAACCGGTTGCCGATTTTTTGAAAGCCGAAGCCGCCGCCGAAGAATGGTTGAGCCATGTGTTTGCCTTGGTTGACCAATCGGTAGAAAATTACCTATCCCGAAATTTTACCCAACTCCATGTTTATTTTGGCTGTACCGGCGGACAGCACCGCTCGGTTTTTTGTGCCGAAGAACTTGCCCGCCACCTAAGCCAAAAATATGGCGTTAAAACGGAGCTATTGCACACTAATAAGCAAAACTGGGTCGTGTAGTATGGCTAAAAAGTGCTCATGCAGGGTAGTATGCCCTGTTTGCTCGTTCCTGCGCCATAGGACTACTTTTTCTTTTAACCCCTAACGCTTAAAATTTTGTAACTACTTACCCTGTGTACTACAACTTCTATGCCCTGCTTGCAGAACATGCGTTACTATCTAACCCCTAACTCTTAAAATTTTTACGGAATAGTCTGCAAACTCTTTTGTTTTTCAGTAGTTTTGCCATTAGCATGTATCCCACTTTCCGCACCCCCATTGGCGTTTTGAATAATTAACCCAATATCGGGCTACCGGCAGTTGATACCTGCATAGCGTTGTGTTAAGTACCAAAAAGGAAGCCTATCAATAGTACCCGATGTTGAACGCCCTATCACATCGGAATGGGTGC
>DDVC01000224.1 GCA_002345145.1 Bacteroidetes bacterium UBA2322 | reverse complement strand
AATTGGTTGTTTTTTTCTTAATGTCCACTAACCACTACCCACTACCGGCATGAAAATCCTCTCTATACGCCTCAAAAACCTCCACTCCCTGCGCGGCGAGTGGCACATACCCTTTAACCAAGCTCCGCTAAAAGATGCCGGCATATTTGCCATTACCGGACCTACCGGCGCCGGAAAATCTACCGTGTTAGATGCGGTAACCCTTGCCTTGTACGGTAAAATACCACGCGACAGCGAAAAAGGCGAGGTGATGTCGCACCACACCGGCGAGTGCTGGGCAGAGGTAGAGTTTGAGGCAAACGGCAGGCAATATAGGGCAAAATGGAGCCAAACCCGCGCCCGTCAAAAAGCTGATGGTAATCTTCAAAACCACGAAATGACCTTGGCAGAACTGCCATCGGGACAAATTATTGCCAACAAAATACGCGAAGTTGAAACCGAAATTGAACGCATTATCGGGCTCGATTTTACCCGATTTACCCAATCCGTCTTACTCTCACAAGGCGAGTTTGCCAAGTTCCTGAAAGCCGATGCCAACGAGCGAGCCAACCTTTTAGAGCGCATTACCGGCACCCAAATATATGCCGAGCTTTCTAAAAAATGCTTCGAAATAACCCGCAATAAAGAACAGCAGGTAAAACAAGCTAAAAGTAGCCTCAGCCAACATGTTTTAACCAACGAACAACGGCAAGAGCTTACCCACCGGCTTGCCCAACTCCAAACCGAACGCAACCAACTTCAACTCCAAACCGATGAGCTTGCCCAACAATTGCAATGGATTAAACAGGTAAATAATCTGCAACAACAAATACAGCTAACCCAACAAAAATTAGCAAATCACCAACAACAAGCCCAAGCCTTTAAGCCCAACCAAGAGCGGCTTGCCCTCCACCGGCAGGCAATAGCATTTAGTACCCCACTCAATGAGTACAAAAATGCCGCCCTAAGGCTCACAAATATGGAGGAGGAATTTCAAAAACTGCTGCACCAATGCTCCGTTTTGGCTAATGAGCTCAGAAAAATTATGGCAGATAAAAACGAGCTAAAAAACGAGTTGGATAAAGTGGGTAATGAACGCAATAAAAAACTGCCGCTTATAGAGCAAGTATTACAGTTAGATGCCCAACTGAAAGAAAAAAATGCCCAACTTGCCGATGCCGTTCAACAAACCCAAAAGGCAACCGATGCGCTGCAAAACACCACCACCCAAAAAGAACAACTTACCCAAAAACTCCACGAGCAGCAAACCAAACAACAAGCCGCCCAAACCTATCTTAACCAAAACAGCCGGTTAGAAACCTTGCACACCTACATTCCCCGATTGGAAGAACAGATTAACCAACTCAATAACCTAACCCAACAACTCCACCAAACCACCCAAAACCAACAGCAAACCCGCCAACAACAGGCTAATTACGAAAAACAAGCCGCCACACTCCAAACCGAACTCCTAAAACTAACAGAACAAACCAATGAATTAGAAAAGCAACAAACCCAACTTACCAACCAACTCCGCCAACTGCCCGATGTAAACGCCCTCCAAAATGAACGCGTTACCCATGAAAAACGCACCAACCTCCTCCTACGGCAGGAGCAACTTGCACAGGAGTATGCCCAAAAAACGGGTAAAATAACCCAACTCAGAACTACCTATAAAGAACTACAAACCAACGCCACACACTTACAGCAACAACAAAACGCACAACAGCAACTCCTCAGCGAGGCAGAGGCACACTTAGAAACCCTCCAAAAACAACACCAAACCGAGTTGCTGCTTGCTAAGTATGAGCAAGACCGCACGCATTTAGTAAGCGGAGAGCCTTGCCCCCTCTGCGGCAGTGTGCACCACCCCTTTGCCGCCGATGCACCTGATTTTCAACCCTCCCAAACCAACAAACAGATAACCCTGCAAAAGCAAAAAATTGACCAACTCCGCCAAACCGGTGTTGCCATAGAAAAAAACCGCGCCACCGTACAATCTAACCTAAAACAAACCGAAGAAGAAGGTAAAAAACTCAACGAAGAACTAACCCAACATATTCAGCCCGAATTTGCCCGATTAAATGCCGAACTCCAAACCAACCACACCATTAACCTGCCCGATGATATAACCCAACGCATACAGCAAATTCACCGGCAAAAAGAAACCCTCTTGCAGCAGATAAGCCAAGCTAATGACCTCCATAATCAATGGCAAACAATAAAAGATAACCACACCCTTTGGCACGAAAAAGTCCTAAAAACACAAGCCGAACTGAAACAGCTGCAACAAAACGCCCAAAACGCCCAAAATAATGCCCATGATTTGCAAACCCGCGCACAACAAATAACCACCCAAATAAACCAAACTAAATCTGCCTGCAACCAACAATTAGCCGGTTTTGACCACCAACTTCCGCCCCATGAAAACCAATACCCCGCACTTATCCAAGAACTCAAACAAGCCGCTGCCAACTACCAAACCCAACAAAACCTGTTTAATGAGCTGCGAGTGGCTATCAGCGCCACCCAAACAGCCCTTGACCAAACTACCCAACAACTCGCCGAAAACCAAATACAAGCACAACAAAAATTAGAACGACAACAACAGGCTGAGCAAGAAATAACCCTACTCCAAACCGAACGAAACACCTATACCCAACATTTTACCCACCAAAACCCCCAAACAGAAAAACAACACCTCCAAAACCAATTTGAGCAGGCACAACAAGCCTATTTTAACAAGGAAAAAGAACACGCAGCAAAAGGTAAACTCCTCGACAACATTAAAGAGCGCAAACAACAGTTGAGTGAGGATAAACAACTTCAAAATGAAATGGTAAATTTTCATGAAGAAGAGCTGCTCAAACAAATACAACCCGCCGGGTTTAATACCATTGCCCATTTGCAAGACAGCATCATTAACCAACCCACCGAACTCAGAGAATTAGAAAATACCGAACAATTTCTCAAACAACAATACGACCAACTCAACGGCAGCCTCCAATCTTACCAAAATCAACTCCAAACTACCACCCAACAACAACTTACCAATAAAACCGCCCATGAGCTAACCCAAGCCCAGCAAACCACCCAAACCCAAATACAACAAACCGACCAAACCATAGGACAAATTACCCAACAACTCCACCAAGACCAACAACTGCAAGCGCAAAATGCCCAACTCCAAGAGCAGATAGCCCTGTTAGAAAAAGAATTTGCCCGATGGCAGCGCCTCCGCGATATTATAGGCTCGGCAAGTGGCAACGAGTTTAAGCGGTTTGCCCAAGATATTACCCTCCAACAATTGGTTATACAAGCAAACAAACACCTCAGCAAACTTAACGACCGCTACAAAATTCAAAAACGCACCGATAAAGAATTAGAACTCGAAATAGTTGACCTTTACCAGGCAAATGTAACAAGGTCGGTAAAAACCCTGTCGGGTGGCGAGAGTTTTTTGGTTAGTTTAGCCCTTGCCCTCGGTTTGTCAGACCTTGCCGGACGAAACGCCAAAATTGAATCATTGTTTATTGATGAGGGTTTTGGAACACTTGATGCCGCTACCTTAGATTCTGCTATTGGCACCTTAGAGAGTTTACAAATGCAGGGTAAAATGATAGGCATCATTTCGCACGTGGAGTTGCTCAAAGAGCGCATTACCACCCAAATCCAAATCAACAAAAAAAGCAACGGCAATAGTCAGGTTAAAATAGAAGTGGTAAGCCCTATGTATTAGCAAACGGCTCTCTGTTTGTGTTGCTGCACACATCTCTCATTGTTTAACGAACTACTGCCACCTTATGCCGGCTCAGCAAAACGCCGTTATGGGTAAGCCGGCAAATATACATGCCCGCCGGCAAAGCGCTTATGTTTACCGGCGTATGTGGCTGAACGGGGGTTTGCAGCAGCAGCTTACCACTTATGGCATACCAGCTTGCCACCACATTTTGGGTGGCAGGCAACCCGCTAAAATACACCTCATTGCTTGCCGGATTAGGGTGTAACCCAATAGCAAGTATATCGGGCTGCGGCGCGCCGGTGCCGGTGATGCTGATAGGGTTAGATTGGGCAGTGCAGCCATATACATCGGTAGTTTGTACCCAAAGGGTAAACAAATTGCCCGATGTAACGGGGTAAACCGAGCTAAGTACATCGGGCTGAAGTATGCCGTCTTTATACCAGGCAAATGAGGTAAAATTATCGGGGTTAAGTACTTGCACTATGGTAGGTTCGGTTTGGGCAATGGTGGGTTTATCGGGCGCAATAACCGGTATTTCCAAGCCCAAAGCAGCCGGGTAAAGGGTGCAAATGGGGTCGTTACCCATTACGGTATAGTAGCCGCTTTGTGTTACCGGAAACGGGTTTTGATTGGGTTCGCCCACCGGTATGCCATTGTTGTACCATTGAATATTGGCTATGCTAAAAGCGGTAAACCACAGCGTATCGCCCGGGCAAACAATGGTATTGCCGTTGGCATCAACGGTAAAATTACCCTCGCTCGATACAAAGGGAGGCAGTGTTACCATTTGGTCAATCAGTACTTCGGGCGAGGTGGCTATGCAGGTATCTTGGGTAACCTGCACACTAAAATAATACAACACATCGTCAAAAGTAGCGGTGTAGGTTTGTGTAGTAGCGCCGGGTATGGGCTGCGCCTGTGTTTCAAAATAGCCGCGCTTAAACCACTGGTAGCTGCTGTAAGGCTGGGTGCTGAGGGTACTGGCGCTGTAGGGGCAGTTTACCAGCAAATCGCCGGTAATGGTAGGATTTAGCTGGTTACAATCCGTTAGCATCGGGGAGCGGGTAAAATAGTGTTCCACATCGCCATCTACGGCAGCTTCCGAGTCAAAAAAGCGCAGTTCGGTATCAGTAAGCAGCATTATCCGCCATTGCCACGTATTGTTTTTAATTTGAAGTTCCCAGCCATCGGGCGTACCGGTAATGGCAGTTACGCCTTCGTTGTCATAAAGCATGTTTAGGTTAAAGGCAATATGATTTTCGGGTTCACCTTCGGGCGCCGGGGCAAAGGTAAGCGTACCGGGTCCGTAAGTGGCGGGGGTTAATTGGGTTAGCATCATGCCTGTAAGGGTGTATTGCCAGTTCCAAGCGCCGTAAAGTTTGGCTTTTACCTCCGCTAATGTGGCAGGCGTTTCTTGGGCAAACAATGGCAGCATTGCCCAAGCAGCAACTGTAATTGTGAACAAAAACTTTTTCATAAGCAGCATATTTAGGACAAGTAATTTAATCAGAACGCAAAAACGCCAAAAACCGTTGCCTGTAACTCGGCAAAGATGAGGGTAATTTAGGGTTTTGGTCAGCAACGTAACTATTGTTACAGAGTAAACAGCTATCTTGCCGTACTTTTGTGGCAATATATTTACATCACAACCCAAAATTTAATCAGTATGATTGAGTTAATCAGCCAGCCTTGGCCCTGGTACATAGCAGGAGCCGGTATAGCATTGGTTATGTTTTTGCTGCTATGGTTTGGCGGCGAGTTTGGCGTATCGGGTGCATTAAGCACCATGTGTTCGGCGTGTGGCGCCGGCAAGGTAGCGCCGTTTTTTAACGTAAACTGGCGCAAACAGTTGTGGAACGTAGTATTTGTGTTTGGAGCGCTGGCAGGAGGTTTTATTGCAGGCAACTTTTTGAGCAACCCCAATGACTTAGAATTATCGGCAGCTACCGTGCGCGATTTACAGGCATTGGGCATCAGTAATTTTACAGGCTTGGCTCCGGCAGATATTTTTAGCCCCGACCAGTTTTTGAGCCTCCGCTCTCTAATTTTTATAGTTTTGGGCGGTTTTTTAGTGGGTTTTGGTACGCGCTGGGCAGGCGGCTGCACATCGGGTCATGCCATTAGCGGTTTGTCAAACTTGCAGTTGCCCTCACTCATTGCCACCATCGGGTTTTTTATTGGCGGGTTAATTATGACACACCTGCTGTTGCCCATTTTAATGAACCTTTAAACTACACCCGATTATGAAATTGTTAAAATTCTTTTTGCTTGGTATCTTGTTTGGTATAATTATGACCAAATCAGAAGTAATATCATGGTTTCGGATACAGGAAATGTTTCGGTTTCAGTCTTTCCACATGTATGGGGTAATAGGCACGGCGGTAGGTTTGGGTGTTATAATAGTAGCGCTTATCAAAAAATTTAAGCTCAAAAACAACGAAGGCGCTCAAATAGTATTTAACCCCAAAGCCTTTAGCATACCCCGATATTTGTTTGGCGGCATCATTTTTGGCTTAGGCTGGGCGCTAACCGGCGCGTGCCCGGGTCCTATTTTTGTGCTTATAGGCAATGGTTATGTAGTATTTATAGCTGTGGCATTGAGCGCTTTGCTGGGTACGTTTACCTACGGCTTGCTGCGCGATAAACTGCCGCACTAACCCATAAAACCATCGGGAAAAAGAGGCTTAAACATAAATAATGCTTTTTATCCCGATTAAACTTATTGCACCGGCGGTTGTTTGCTTTACAAGCAGCCGCCGGTGCATTTTATAAGGCGCTTATCGGGTTTTACTTTGTAAAATACGTACAAAACCGGAAAAAACGGTAACTTTGCCAAATGCACTGCTTGTGCTTTATCTTGTATATCTGCAAAAAATAACGCCATGACTACCCCTACCCTGCAAACTGCCGAAGAGCAAATATGGCAAGCCCTGCAAACGGTAAAAGACCCCGAAATACCGGTTATATCAGTAGTTGATTTGGGTATTATTACCTCCGTTAGCTACACAGAGCCCGATGGATTGGCAGAGGTGGTAATGACCCCCACTTTTACCGCATGCCCGGCTACCAAATATATGCAAACCGAAATAGAACAATGTGTGGCAGCCCTGCCCTTTGTGCGTCAAACCCGCGTAACCATTGATTTTAGCATACCCTGGAACTCTAACCGCATTACCGAAACCGGTAAGCAACAACTAAAAACCTTTGGACTGGCGCCGCCGCCCAAATACACCGGCGAGTTGGGCATAGAAACCATAGCCCAAGCAAACTGCCCCCATTGCGGCAGCGCCAATACCTCACTCAATTTGCTGTTTGGTCCTACCTTGTGCCGCTCCATGCACTTTTGTTACAATTGTCGGCAGGCATTTGAGGCATTTAAACCGGTGTAACCTACACTCAATCAACCCATAATTGCACACTTTTGTTAGTTGTTAGTTGTGAGTTATGAGTTATGAATTGTTAGTACCGAATACTGACTACCGAAATAAGAACTCACCCCCAGCCCCTCGCCGTTGTTTTGTGTTTCCACAAACAACCTCGAAAGAGGGGAGCAAGACTTCGTACTACGTTTGTTGATAAAATTTAGTACCCACTACTCACTACCCGATACTATCTACTCACTACCAAAACTAACCACTACCCACCAACAATGCCTTCACAAAAAACGCCACATATTTCTGTGGTTATACCGCTGCTAAACGAACAGGAATCGCTGCCCGAGTTGGTGGAGTGGATTGACCGCGTATGTGCAGCAAATAAATTTGAATATGAGGTAATTTTGATAGACGATGGCAGTACCGATAACTCGTGGCAGGTAATTACCCAATTGGCAAATACCTATGCGGGGGTGCGCGGCATACGGTTTAGGCGCAATTACGGTAAATCGGCAGCGCTGAACGAAGGATTTGCCGCCGTACAAGGCGAAGTGGTGATAACTATGGATGCCGACCTGCAAGATAGCCCCGATGAAATACCGGAATTGTACCAAATGATTACCCAACAGGGCTACCATTTGGTTTCGGGCTGGAAACAAAAACGCTACGACCCCATTAGCAAAACCCTGCCCACTAAACTGTACAACGCCGTTACCCGCCTGATTACCGGCATACAACTGCACGATATGAACTGCGGGCTTAAAGCCTACCGCCGCGAGGTGGTGAAAAACATAGAAGTATATGGCGAAATGCACCGATACATACCGGCAATAGCCAAATGGGAGGGCTTTACCCGAATTGGCGAAAAAGTAGTACAACACCAAGCCCGAAAATACGGCGCCAGTAAGTTTGGTTTAGAGCGCTTTGTAAACGGGTTTTTAGACCTTATTACCATTACCTTCATGGGCAGGTTTGGTAAAAAACCCATGCACTTTTTTGGTACACTGGGGCTGTTTACCTTTTTTTTTGGGTTTGTTATTGCTGCCTACCTTTCTTTTGCTAAACTTGCCTACGAGCAATACGGTATGACCGACCGACCATTGTTTTATTTTGGCATTTTATGTATGATTATTGGCACACAACTCTTTATTGGCGGTTTTTTGGGCGAGATGATTTCGCGCAATTCTGCCATTAGAAACAACTACCAAATAGCCGAAACACTGCGGGTAGAGCAGTAGCAAAAAAATGACAAAGGGGTTTCTACCTCATTCTTTTGCGCAACTGCCATTTACCTTTGGCAGGCTGCATACTGTTATTGCCTTGGGTGGTGGCAGCGGCGCTGTTGGAGGTAGTGGTGGTAGCTTTTTGGCTTTCTATGAGTTTAGCGGCAATAATGGCGGCAAGTTGGGCTTCGGTAGGGTTGTTGTGTGGCTGTAACTCATTGGGGTGAAAATAACGGCTCACAAAATTAGTGTCGAACATGCCGGAGGTAAATGCCGGGTGGTTCATAACAAACATGCCAAAGGGCAAGGTATTTTCTATACCCACAATATGGTACTCAGCTATGGCGCGTTTCATTTTTTCAATAGCCTCAGCACGGGTGGCGGCATATACGGTAAGTTTGGCTATCATGGGGTCATAATAAATAGGTATAGCCATACCTTGTTCAAAACCGTCATCAACCCGTATGCCCGGACCCTGTGGGGGGCGGTAAACATGCAGTGTACCAATATCGGGCAGGAAATTATTGTTGGGGTCTTCGGCATATACGCGTAGCTCAATAGAATGTCCGTTTATGTGCAGGTCTTCTTGTTTAAAGCGCAGGGGCTCGCCTCGGGCAATGCGCACTTGTTCTTTAACCAGGTCTATGCCGGTAATCATTTCGGTAACGGGGTGTTCTACTTGCAATCGGGTATTCATTTCAAGGAAGTAGTAGTTCATTTGGTCATCAACCAAAAACTCTACGGTTCCGGCACCCACATAATTGCAAGACCGCGCCACATCTACGGCGCTTTTACCCATTCGGGCGCGCAGTTCGGGCGTAAGAATGGCAGAAGGGGCTTCTTCTACCACTTTTTGATGCCGTCTTTGTATAGAACACTCGCGCTCAAACAGGTGTACGATATTGCCGTGCATATCGCCCAGCACCTGCACCTCTATATGGCGGGGCGAGGTAACGTATTTTTCTATAAAAACCGACCCATCGCCAAAAGCAGCCAAGGCTTCGCTAACGGCGCGCTGCATTTGCTCTTCTAATTCTTCTTGGTTTTCTACTATGCGCATACCCTTGCCGCCGCCGCCTGCCGATGCTTTAATAAGTATAGGAAAACCTGTTTTTTCGGCTATTTGGTGTGCTTCGGCAATATCGGTAATAGCACTGTCGGCACCGGGCACCATAGGTATATGGTATCGGGCTGCGGCTGCTTTGGCTGCCAATTTACTGCCCATCATATCTATGGCTTCGGGGGTAGGTCCTATAAAAATAAGTCCGGCATCTTTTACGGCTTGTGCAAAACCGGCGTTTTCCGATAAAAACCCGTAGCCCGGATGTATGCCCTCTACACCCAATTGTTTGGCTACTTCAATGATATGGCTGCCTTTGAGGTAAGATTGGTTAGATGCCGGCGGACCTATACATACTGCCTCATCGGCATACCTTACGTGTGGTGCGTGGCGGTCGGCTTCGGAGTAAACGGCTACGGTGGTTATGCCCATTTCTTTTAAAGAGCGCATAATGCGGAGGGCTATTTCGCCACGGTTGGCTACAAGGATTTTTTTCATAAACAGCAAATTGCAATCGGGTTGTTAAACTGATGCCATTGGCAGCATAACGTATAAATGATGCCTTGGCTTAGTTGTGCAAAGATGCTACTTTTTACGGTAATTATTGCCTTTTGCACTACATATTGTGTGTTTATGTTGTTAATTTGGTAGGCAGGTAATGCTTATTTTAGAAGGCTTTCAGAATTGAACTAAGTATTGGGGGCAGATATTACCTGCTGCGTACTTTTTTGGAAAAAGAATTATTCAACATTTTAAGGCGGTCTAAGTAATGATTTGTGTAAAGCTCCTTGATGGGTGGGGAGAAAAAGGAACACTGAATCAAATAGAGTGTTTTACTGTTCTTATTCCGATACTTGTTTAAAAGGGTGCTAACCCGATTTTCTAACATGCCAATTCTCAAGCCAAACTCATAAAAATCATCATAAGCATAGAAACCTAATGCTTTAAAACTTTCTGTATCGTAATTATTTAAAAATAAGCCGCCTTCTAAAGCAAATAAGCTGTCGGTAGGAATATGGATAACAGTGTTTAGTAAATCATACGCGGAACTCAATACATAATCTCCGCTTTGAGTTTGTTGTAAGGAGAAATTTTTCAAATGGGCATCTCCGTTGCTAAATAGATAATTGAAAATAATGCGTTCAAAATATCTTTCAATTTCTATGGCATAGGCTGCTACATATTTTTTCATTTGTTGGGCAATATCTTCATAGCTGCCGCTATTTTTATAATTTTCGCCATCTTTTTCTTTTGATTTACCACCAATAGAAGCAAAGTCCTCTTGGGCAATTTTTGTCCCATTTGTAGCGTAGTCGAAGCGTTTGGTGAGGTAAGCAGGTTCTCCATTTTTAAAAAAGACTAAGGCACACCGGGCAGCGTTGATGCCATAGGCTTGCTTGGCAATTTGCATAGTAAGATGTTCATTGGCGGGTAGCTCTTCTTCTTTTCCAAAAGGTGGTCTTAATGGTATCGGTTTTAATATATACTGCCCCGATTCACCGGGTTCTGTTAATCGGAGTTTATTGTTTTCAAGCACTAAAGATTGTTTAAACTGTGCGCCGCTGATGGAAATGGTCTTACTGTTTTGTCGCAATTTTTCGGCAACTGCTTCATCTGTTCTTGGAGCATTAAATTCAAGAACGTGGCTTACTTTTTTACGGTTAAACAATAAACGCAAACCCGCAGGGCTGTAGGTATTATACCCTTCTGATAGGGTACAAGGGCAATATCTTATGTTATTAAGGGTCATTTATTGTTTATTAGTTTTAGTGTTACTGCACCAATGGTATCACTTTTGGCGGTTGCACACAACAATCCAATTATATCTCTTTCATCAATTTTTAAATAACGTTTTTGTATAGCTAAATTAGCTCCTTCCGCAGCCATATTGCTAAAGAAAGGGAAGATGTATTTACTATGATATTCTTGTTGGGTTTTAGGAAGGGTTAAGCTGATAGCAGGTAAATCGGGATTATGAAAATATGCATCATCATACCTAAAAACATAATTATTCAGGTGTTCTTCTATAAGCTCACCCGCCGGTATTCCGTTAAAATATACTGCTGCTTTTTTCATTTACCTATTGCTGTTTTTTTACTTCCAACTTCAGTTCCATTCCTAAAACTTCTGCCAGTTTATTTAATACATCTAAGGAGGGGTTACCCTGTCCTTTTTCTAACTTATACAGTGTATTTACACTTAATTGTGCCAACTCTGCTAAGTGGGGTTGTGTGATATTCAACTCCTTCCTTCTCATTTTAATGGTTTGCCCAAGGTGTTCTACCAACATGATGGTGTAATTTACTTGACAAAGTTAAGAATTGCCTTTTAGTTGTGATTATGGGCTTTTAAACTAAAACTGCACCAAAAATCACATTATAATATGGTTTTTGATGCAGTTAGCTTCAATAAGTAGCGCTATTAGTATGATTGCCAACGGCAAACAGATACACAGGAGGAGAGTTGGCAGCCTTAACATGGCATGTTCTTGCTTTTTCGCTAACTACCGTAATGCGATGCAAATACCCCGATTTACACCTCAAATGGAGGCTAATGCTGTTTGAAATTAGCCGAAACCCCACTTTCCGCACCCCCAT
>DDVC01000107.1:30434-30655 GCA_002345145.1 Bacteroidetes bacterium UBA2322 | reverse complement strand
GTAACGGTGAACGACAGCGCCGCTCCAACGGTGGTAGCCGATGTTACCGATGCAATTTGTGGCAATGCCGATGGTGCAATCAACCTAACCGTAACCGGTGGTGTTGCTCCTTATACGTATGCTTGGACAGGCGGTTTATCGGGCTCAAACCCTGTGGGCGTTGCTTCGGGTAGTTACACGGTAACGGTAACCGATGCCAATGGTTGTGCATCAACTCTTGA
>DDVC01000107.1:0-30147 GCA_002345145.1 Bacteroidetes bacterium UBA2322 | reverse complement strand
GCAACTTGTGGCAATGCCGATGGCACAATCAACCTAACCATAAACGGCGGTGTTGCACCTTACACTTATACTTGGACAGGCGGTTTATCGGGTGCAAACCCTGTGGGTGTTGCTTCGGGCAGTTATACAGTAACCGTAACCGATGCCAATGGTTGTACGGTTGCGCTTGATGTGGTGGTTGGCGACAGTACGCCTCCTGTGCTTGCTGTAACTACAACTGACGAGGCATGTGGTAATGCCGATGGCGCTATTAACCTTACCGTAAGTGATGGTATTGCGCCTTACACCTATAGCTGGAACAATGGTGCATTGGTGGAAGACCCAACCGGATTGAGTTCGGGTATTTACAGCGTAACGGTAACCGATGCCAATGGTTGTACTGCCGGCATCAGCGCTGTAGTAGGAGAGGTGCCGCTTGCGAATGCAGGCACGGATGGCGCGCTTACCATTTGCAATACCAGTATTGACCTGATTGCTCTCAATACCCTCATTAGCGGACAAGATGCAGGTGGTGTTTGGGTGGCAGTAAGTTCCGTAGCATCGGGCACTTTTAACGCTGCAAATGGCACCTTTAACCCAATTGGCAATGCTGTTGGTTCTTATAGTTTCCAATATATTGTTCAGGGCATTGTGGCTTGTGCAAGCGATACCAGTACGGTGGTTGTTACCATGGAAAATTGTGTATGTGTACCGCCTGCTGCACCGGTTAGTGATGTTACTACTATGGTATTGTGTAAAGGTGAGTTATTTATACCGCCGTTTGTGCCTACACCGGAGCCAGGCATTACCTATAACTGGTACAATGTGCCGGTGGGTGGAGTTATTTTGGCAACCGGCAATACCTTTACCGCACCCGGACCGGGCACGTATTATGCAGAGGCGGTTTATATTAATGCTACAAACTGTGTGAGCTTGCAAAGACTTGCCTTTACCTTACTGGAAGACCAAGTATGGGTATCTGCACCCTACCAACTGACTACCTTGCCCAGCCAACCCTTGAACATTGTGGCAATACCCGGGGCTTTGCTGGGAACGCAATTTACCTTCCAATGGACGCCGGCTACCGGTTTGAGCTGTACCAACTGCGCCAATCCTGTTGCCACCGTAAGCCAAGATATAACCTATACCGTAGTAGTAACCGATGAATATGGCTGCTCGGCTACGGCACAGGTGAAAGTGGAGGTGATAGACGAGATGGTATTGATACCCAATGCTTTCTCGCCCAATGGCGATGGGGAAAACGATGTGTTCCGTGCAGTTGGCTTGAATGTGGTGCAGTATGAATACCATATTTACGACCGCTGGGGTGGAGAGATGTTTAGCCTAACTACTACTAATTTATCTGATGGCTGGGATGGCACACACAACGGCACCGACTGTGAATTGGGCGTGTATGTTTACTATGTTTTGGTAACTTTTGAAAGCGGACAGCAGAAACTGCTGGAGGGCAACGTTACGCTGATAAGGTAACAAGATTGAAACCACCATAATAAAGGGCAGTTTGATTTATTTTCAGACTGCCCTATTATGTTGGAGACAAATGTAAAATGTATAATTTTTATAAAAATAATTTTTTAACTAATATACAAATAATAGGGGATAGGGTAGGAGAGGGGAGAAAAAAGAGTGCAGGCATTCAAAGGGTTTGGGCGTTAGGTTAAAGATTTTTTATGTATTTGCTTAAAAGAACAAAACCACCCCACCGAAAGGTGAAGTGGTTGAAATGCAAGTAGATAAAGGTTAAAAAAAAGGTACTTATCTTAAACGGCAAAACTTTCGCCACATCCGCAGGTGCGGGCAGCGTTGGGGTTTTGAAAGTAAAATCCTTTACCATCTAATCCTCTGGAAAAGTTAAGTTCTGTTTCAAAGAGGTAGAGGAAGCTTTTCAGGTCGGTAACCAATTTTATGCCTTTGTCTTCAAAAACTTGGTCGCCGGTTTTAATTTCGTTATCAAAATCCATTTTATAGGATAAACCAGAACAACCCCCACCTACTACGCTTACCCTAAGAAAGTAATCGTTGTTGAGGTGGGCTTGGTTTTTTAATTCCAGCACTTTGTTTTTGGCATCATCGCTGATGAATATCATAGGAGGGAAGAATTTTGAACTGTAATGGTAAGTTGTTTTCCTTACTATGGTGTTGCGAACATTGCAGAGAGCAGTGTTACACTATTTAATAAAAGAATGAAGCGGTAAAAATACCGCTCCGTTTTAATGTGGTAGGTGAGTGTGAGAAAATAGGGAGAATTAGTGTACAATGCTTTCTTCAAACTGAATAGCTTCCATGCCGTTTTTAATGCGATAGTCGTTAATAGCGGCTTTAATGGCATCTTCAGCTAAAACGGAACAGTGAATTTTTACCGGCGGCAGGTTAAGCTCTTCTACTATATCCATGTTATCTATGGTAAGAGCCTGGTCAATAGATTTGCCTTTGAGCCATTCGGTAGCCAATGAAGAAGAGGCGATGGCGGAGCCGCAGCCAAAGGTTTTAAACTTGGCATCGGTAATTAAGCCTGTTTCGTCATCAACTTCAATTTGGAGGCGCATAACGTCTCCACATTCGGGAGCGCCTACTAAACCGGTGCCTACGGTTTTTTTGCTTTTGTCGAGCGTACCCACATTGCGGGGGTTGTTGTAGTGGTCTAGAACTTTATCGGAGTATGCCATGATTTCTGTATTTTAAGTGGTTTGAAACAGTAAACAGTGAGTATTTTGTATTTGATTGTTAGATATGGAAACAGATTAGTGTTCTGCCCATTGAATGGTTTTTAGGTCTATGCCTTCTTTAAACATTTCCCACAGGGGGCTTAGTTCCCTCATTCGGTTTACCGCATTAGATACCTGTTCAATGGTGTAATCAATTTGGGCTTCGGTATTAAATCTGCCTAAGCTGAACCTAATGGAGGAGTGCGCCAGCTCATCGTCTAACCCAAGTGCTACTAATACATAAGATGGCTCTAAGGAGGCCGAAGTACAAGCAGAACCCGATGAAACGCCTATGTTTTTGTTAAAGCCCATCATTAACCCTTCTCCTTCTACAAATTTGAAGGAGATGTTAGAAATATGGGGAAGCCTGTGTTGGGTATTGCCGTTTACGTAACTTTCTTCCAGTTTGAGGAGGCTTTGCTCTAACTTATCGCGCAGTTTAGACAATCTTTCGGCATCGGCAGCCATTTCTAAACGACAAAGTTCGGCAGCTTTACCAAAGCCCACTATACCGGGCACATTGAGAGTGCCAGAGCGCATACCGCGCTCATGACCACCGCCGTCCATTTGGGCAGTAACTTTCACCCTCGGGTTTTTGCGGCGCACGTATAAAGCGCCCACCCCTTTGGGTCCGTACATTTTGTGTCCGGTAAAACTCATCAGGTCTATGCCCATTTTTTGCACATCAACCGGCACTTTACCTACTGCTTGGGTGGCATCGGTCATAAACAGAGCGCCGTGTTTGTGTGTAATGCGGGCAATTTCTTCAATAGGTTGTAGTACGCCTATTTCATTATTGGCAAACATAACCGAAACCAAAATGGTTTGTGGGGTAAATGCTTTTTCTAATTCCTCTAAATTAATTAAACCATCAGGCTGTACCTCTAAATAGGTTACTTCGATGCCCTTTTTTTGCAGGTTTTTGCAGGTATCTAATACCGCCTTGTGCTCTGTTTTTACCGTAATAATGTGATTGCCTTGTTTGGCATACATATCGGCTACGCCTTTAATGGCAAGGTTAATAGCTTCAGTTGCGCCGGAGGTAAAGATGATTTCTTTAGGGTTGGCGTTAATAAGTTGTGCTATTTGCTCACGGGCATAATCCACACCTTCTTCGGCTTCCCAACCAAATGGGTGATTTCTGCTGGCAGCGTTACCAAAATGGTCGGTAAAATAAGGTAACATGGCTTCCAGTACGCGTGGATCCATGGGGGTAGTAGCGCTATTATCTAAGTAAACAGGTAGTTTCAACTCTTGCATAAAACAGTAATTTTAGTGCAAAGATAACACCCTGTTTTAAAAAATGTTCACCTTGTTTAGATTTTTTCTAAATAAAAATAGCGGCTTTGCACAGTGTAGGCTTTTTAAGTTGCGTTATACCTATTCTTGTGCCATACAGGGCTTGGGCTCGTGGGCGGTGTTTTATGGTGGCATTGGTTTGTGTCTGTTTGTTTTTTTAAAACGGTCTTACCAGCGCTCCATGTACTTGTGTGTTCAGCAGGGGTATTTGCAAACTATCGGCAAGGGTTGTCCATTTTTGGGTACGCCAAGGTTTGTTTGAGCCGTCGGCAATTAAGGTATCCACAGTATAACAGGTTTGAATGGTTTGCAGGGGTATTGGGCAGTTTTGGGTTAGCAACAGGTAGTTAACCTGCATTTTTTGGTCGGTATTTTGTATGGGGCAATAAAACGTGGAGTCATGTAAAACTACCAAGCGCCGGTTGTAAAACTGCATAAAAGGCAGTTTGAGGTACAATTTATCAGGAAATAGCAAGTCTGCATCGGGCGTTTGTACCACATCGGGGTTATTTTGTTGGTGCAGGTTTAAGTATTGTCGCTTCTTAATATTTGGTCTTTCGTTAATGGGTGTTGAAAGGGAGGCATATTGCTCTAATCCTGCACTGTCGGCAAGCACTACCGAGTTGTAGCCCTTTATAAATTCTATTGCAGTGCCGCCTTTGTAATGGTAAATACATATTTCTTTGTAATTCAGATGTTTGTATTGCATAACCGCCCATGATGAGCATATCAATAACAGAGAGCCCAATGCCCAACGCAGATGAACCGATTGTTTATAGAGAAAAAACAGCGTAAAAGCGCCAATAAGCATGTACAGCATTACCATTTCTGTACCCGATATTGTTAATCCCTCAATGACCGATAAAGGCAGTTGTTTTATATAGTACAAATAGGTGTTTAGCAGCCAAAACAGTATTTCGAGTAAGTAGGCAACCGGTTTAGCTAAAAACGCAAGGGGCGATACAATGAAAAAAATAAACCCGAGGGGCAAAAGCACTCCCGCTAATGGTACGGTGAGCAGATTGGCAAACAAAAAGTAGGTGGGAAACTGGGCAAAATAGTACAAAATAAGTGGCAAGGTAGCTAACTGCGCAGCTAAGGTAACACTGCTTACTTGCCAAATTTTATCTAAAAACTTATTGCTGATGTTGAACCAGCTATATATAAGGGGTTGGTAAAATACAATGCCTGCCACAGCAATATAGGAAAGCTGAAACCCGATGCGAGTTACTAAAAATGGGTCGTATAACAACATAAGAAATGCGGCAGTGGCAAGTATATTGTAAAAATTAGTATGTCTGCCGAATACCTGTGCCATAGCAAATAAGGTAAACATACCGGCTGCTCGGCTTACTGATGGCGGAAGCCCCACCAGCATGGCATATAACCAGATAATAGCAATGATGAGTCCGGTTTTGAACAACAAACCTTTTTTACCGCGTTTATCTAAAAAACTAAAGATACCGTTCAAAAACAGGTAAATAATACCCACATGTAAGCCCGATACCGCCAAAACATGGATGGTGCCTGTATGGGAGTAGGTTTGTTGCAATTCGTCTTTTAAAAAATGGGTATAACCCAGCAGCAAAGCCGCCGCCACACCTTGCTCATCGGGCGCTTTAAGATAAGTGTTAATAGCATTAATTAGGTAACTGCGCAGTTGGTAAACAAAAGCATATAGCGGGTGTGCTTTTGATACCGGCAGTATTTGGCAGGAGTGGGCTTTTAGGTATGCTTGGTGGTATAACTGCTGGTAAGACAAATAACGCTTAAAATTGAACTCACCCGGGTTTTTGGGCGGTAATACTTCTTTTAAATCGGTTTTGGCAAGCAGTACATTACCGTATTTGAGTTGGTTAAACACAGTGTCTTTTTCAAAATATACTAATGCGTTACCTACCGTATGCACTACCTCTGTGCCATTGTGAACCTGCAAAACCCTAACTGTTGCCTTTAAACTTTTGGGTTTAGCAATAGGTGGTTCATTCACTTGCAGAAGCACAAAAGAGGAATCGGTAAGAAAGCGACTGAAATGATTGGGGTGATTTATTTGCCTGTTTTGCTGCACAAGTATATAGCCCAAAAGCATCAGCAAAACCGATAGCATAAAACCAAAAATCCATTGGCTGCGGTATTGCTGCCTCCATTTTTTCCAATTGTGCAGCGCTGCCATCAGCAACCAAAGCAGCAAGGCAGCAACCAGCAGCAGGTTAATCTGTTGGGGCAACCAAATTGCTAACCCAATGCCGGCTAATAGCGGCAACAATAGACGCAAAAACGGTACTTCTTCCCAGTTTATGAGTGGTTGCATAAGATTTTTATATCGGTATAAGGGCGGCGGGTGGGTATTTTTACCCTTTTAGAGGCTGCCAAACAACTTGGGTTTAACTAATAGTAAGCTCTGTTTTCAATTTTGTTTGCTGCTAAGCAAAATATCATTACCTTAACCGCCCAAAAGTAGTAAAAAATATCGATTTTGTTTGCACCACCCGTACAACATGGGAAAAAGAAACGTCATACGCAATTGCCCAACTTACCCTTGCCCAGCTATTGAGCGAACTCACTAATGCAGAAGCATAAAAACATAGATTTTGGTGTTATTTTTGCCCCCGAAACGCTATTTGGTGTTGTTTCTTTAATGTACTTATTATGCCTTATACTTACGAATATCCTCGCCCGGCTGTTACCGTTGATTGTGTGGTATTTGGTTTTGATGCCAGCCAGCCCGATTTAATGATACTACTTATTCAGCGAGCCGACCCTCCTTTTAAAGACCACTGGGCATTGCCCGGCGGTTTTGTAGATATAGACGAAACAGTGGATACTGCTGCTAAACGCGAGTTAGAGGAGGAAACGGGTATGACCGATGTGTTTTTGGAACAACTTTATACATTTGGCAACCTTAACCGCGACCCTCGCGGCAGAACCATATCGGTAGCTTATTATGCCTTGGTGGCGCAGGCAAGCAAGCACATTCAGGCCGCTTCTGACGCTAAATCGGTACAATGGTTTTCAGTTAATGACCTGCCTCCATTAGCTTTTGACCACCAATTGATAGTACAGACCGGCTTGCAAAGAATTAGAGGCAAGGTGAGTTATCAGCCAATCGGGTTTGAATTGCTGCCGCCCAAGTTTCCGCTTTCTGCCCTGCAAGCCCTCTACGAAACAATTTTGAACACCAAATTAGATAAGCGCAATTTTAGAAAAAAAATACTCAATATGGGCATATTAACCGAACTCAACGAGTTCCAGCAAGATGTGGCGCACCGCGCAGCACGGCTTTACGGTTTTGACAATGCTAAGTACCAAGAAATGGTTGAAGCCGGTTTTTATTTTGAATTGAAAGAGCAACGCCCTCGCGAAACTAAAAAAATGAACAAATAATTACTTTTTTACCCACCCATAAGCAACCATTTTGTACAAAATTGCGATTTACTAAGTGTGACCTTTTTGCAATTGGATAGTCAAATGCAAAAAGTAGGGATAAGGATATGAGTTGAATTTGGCTTGTTTTTTGCGTTATGTAACATGCTAACATTTTTCTTCCTAACTTGTGCCGTTTATTGTAACATTCCTCCAACATAATATGCTTAAGTCGGCTTGTATAACCTTTGTTTTGTGCGCTTCCTTTTGCACCTTAGCGTGGTGTGGAGGCGGTGGGGCAGTTTGTGCAACCACTACAGCTTACCTATATTGTGCTACCGATACGGCTGAAGTTAAAAACGGAGATAAAAAAACAAAAACAGACAATACCTCAAAACCCAACGCCGAGTACAACTATACGGTAAAAGGACTTACGGTTTTATATGAAAATGCCCAGTACCGTGTTAATGAAGATGCTTTTACCTATATTTGGGATTTAGGTGATGGCGCTGCCAATACCGAAATAACACCGGAATATACTTACCCCACTATGGGTTCTTACCGCACCTGCCTTTCAGTAATGGATAAAATCACCGGCAAGGTGATAGACAAAAAATGTAAAAACATTGAAATAATTGATGCCGATTTATGTGATGTAAACTGGGAACCCGTTTGCGGCTGCGATAACCAAACCTACATGAACGCCTGCTTTGCCGAAAACTATCATGGCGTTTACTACTGGCTGCCGGGTCCGTGCGAGGTTATTGATTACAGTTTGCAGTGTAACTATGCTTATGGAGTACAACAGTTAAGTGTGCAGTTTTTGAATACTGCTGTAGGCAATTATGATTCGTTTAGCTGGAATTTTGGAAACGGCAAAACAAGCACACAAAGAAATCCAACTTACACTTTTGACCAGCCGGGCAAATACAATGTATGTTTAACCGTAGCCAGTATTGTTACCCAAAAATCAATGACGCATTGTGAGGAAGTGGTTATTGCAGATGTTTGCTCCAAGCCTAAATAAATCATTCTCCTTTTCCAATTTTACCCGCCAAACAAACCTTTTAGTTTGTTAAAGAATCCGCCTTTATGCTCTGAATCGGAAGGAGTGGGCGAGTTGGTTAAATTTTGTCGGGCATAATCCAAACTTTCCTCCACCGCCTCTTGCTGAATTTCATCGCCTCCTGCCAAAGCATAATTTTGAGCTTGTTCATAGGCAGTTATAGCCTGTTGCCATTGTTTTTGTTCCTCGTAGGCTGAGGCTATCTGAATAAAACATGCGGCAGTTTCGTAATTGTTGTTAGCGCTTACAAAATGCTCCACTGCTGTATTAAAAAGTTCTATGGCGGCAGCATATTTGCGAAGTGGCGCCAAAAGTTTACCCGCATACAAATAACAAATGCCGGCTTCATCGGGGCGCTCCGATTTTAAGAAATGCGAAGCAGCTTCTTTGTAACATTTTACCGCTTGTTCAGTTTTATGATGCAGCGCCAGCATTTCGGCAATAATTTGATATACTTCGCCTAAGTAGCCGTACTCTTCACATTTTTCGTAATTTTCAATAGCCAATTTATAATAATCTAACGCTTCTTGAAATCGGTTTTGAATTCGGTAAATATCGGCAATAGTGGCATAGGTGCCGCCCAATTCTTCCCAATCTTCTAATTTTTCGCCCCATTCTACCGATTGCTCTAATACTGCTAAGGCAGCGTCCCAGTTTTCTTCTGCCACATGTATAAGTCCTATGCGCTGGTAAGTTTTGGCAAGTTTACCATTTTTACCGGCATTAGTATATAGGTCAAGCGCCTGCATGGCATAATCCATGGCTGCTTCTAAGTTTTCGCGCTGCCTGTGGGTAGCTACAGCAAGGTCGTACAGTAAATCGGCTTTTGATAGGGTTTCATCGGGGTGTTTTGCCACTAACTCCAATGCCGCCGTTAGCTGTTCCATGGCAGCATTATTATTCTTTTGTTCGGCATATATGGTTGCCAACTCGTGGTGGGTTTGGATAAGCTCAGTGGCTGGCGGTGTTGCCTCATGCAGCAGTTGCTGCAATTTTTCCTCTAAGGTGGCAGCCTTTTCGGTTAGTTCGGTTTCGGATAGTTTTGGTAATGGCATATATGGGTGGTTGTTTTGTTATGGGTTAAAGGAGCAAAGCACAAAGGTAAACAATGCTGGTAAAGAAATGGATTTAAGATGCTCGTTTCCTTGTAAAGATGGCGGCAATTTTGTCTATCCAGCCCGATTGTTGTTTTCGGGCGAGCCTTTCTTCTAACAGGGCTATTTGCTCCTCTAAACGTTTATACTCCTGAGCATAAACGCTTATTTCTTTTTGGATAGCATCGGCGGCTATGGTATGCGCCATTTGCTCTAAGTATTGCGGATTGGCTAATTTGTTGGTATTATCTAAGGTAGTATTCATTCGGGTTAAATGAGCCGGAATATCGGTATGAAGCGCTTGAACATGCTGTTGAAGGTTTTGGAGTTTCAGGTTCAGTTCGTCTAATTTCATCACTTCTTTTTGCACTGCTTCTTGCACCATATTGGCAAAAGAATTGAGCAGCAGCTCCATTGCATCGAGCGAATCTTTAAACTTTTTGGTGCTTATATCAAACCTATTGGTAGCGCTTGTAGTATTGCTGAGGTTGCTGCGCACCATTTCCAATAAACCCTTCAATTCGTCTTTAAACTCCTGATGCTGTTTTTGGGTTAGGGAAATAATGTCTTTAAGCCAGTCGGAAAAATCGAACTCATTTTTGTAAAGCCTGTCGGTGAGTTGGGCAATAGTGGCATTGTGCAAGTTGAGCGCTTCGGCTAATTTGTAGGTTTCATTTTGGGCAGCCGGCGCCGGCAAAGCCGGGTGGGTTTGTTGCAATTGTGCAACTGCCTCGGCAAAGGCATCTTGCAGGGCAATAAACGCATCGGTACTGGCTCTAAGATTGTCGGTAAAACGGCTGAGGTTGTCATATCCGGCGCTTATTTGGGCAGTAACATCGGTAAGCGAGGCTATGGCAGCCGTTACCTCAGCGGTATTTTGTGCTACGGTGTTGGCAAGGTTACCTAATTGCTCATTGGGCAAAACGGGGTTAAACAGGGGCAGTAACCGGTTTGCGCTCACTTGTTCTAATTGGTTTTCAAATTGTTTTTTTGCCCACCGGTGCGGCAGTGTAAGCAGGATAAACAACACCACACCCACCATTGCTCCAAACAACAACACAAAACCTTCGGCAGCATAACCCAGCGCATTGGCAGCAGGGGCTGTTTTTAACAGCTCCATTACAGAGGCAGCGCCGGTTTGCTGCACCGCCTGCCAAAACACCACCGCAAAACGGGTAATGCCATACAGCCAACCCAATGCGCCCAACCCCAGTAAAAATGAAACGGCGTGTTGCTGCAACAGATAAGTAAATGATGCTTGTTCTTGTTTGGCATCGGCATCTTGTATTTGTGTCAGCGCTACCGGCCTATTTTGGGCGGCAAGGTAATACATGGTTTTTACCCTTCGCCATACGGCGCTGCCCTGCTCGCATTTATGTGTCAGGTCTTCGGTTAGCTGCGTAAAATCGGTATCGGCGGTGGTGGTGGCAGTGTTTCGGTACAGTAAATTGGTTTCTAATTGTTGCAGAGCTTTGTTTTCGGTAAGTAAATAACCTACCGTTTGGCGCACTGCCGTGTACAATGCCGGCAGCAACACAGCGCCCATTAAGTAAAACAACAATTGCCCAAAATCGGAAACAACCAAAAACCAGCCTTCCATAATTAACAGTAAAAAATGATGGGTTTAACAAGGGGGGGCAGGTCTATTTTATGTTGCTACTGCCTGTTTTTGGCAAAGATACGGTAAACCACCCAAGTTTACCCTCCTTAATTGTAAGATTTATGTTTGCAATAAGCAGCTTATGTGCGTATCTTTGTGCTTTCAATTTTAACAAATTTACATAAATGCTATTTTACAGCACCAAACATCAATCGGCGCCGGCTGATTTGGAAGAAGTGGTTATGCAAGGTTTACCTCCCGATAACGGCTTGTATATGCCCGATGTAATAACGCCCATGCCCGCCGGTTTTTGGGAAGAGATAGACCGGTTATCGTTTCCCGAAATGTCGTACCGGTTTGCTCAGCAACTGCTGCAAGATAGCATACCGCCCGATGTGCTAAGGCGCATTGTATATGATGCCGTAAATTTTGAAGCGCCTGTGGTAAAATTGTCGGAACAGTTGGCTTGTTTAGAGCTGTTTCACGGTCCTTCGTTGGCATTTAAAGATTTTGGCGCAAGGTTTATGGCTCGTATGATGGCTTATTTTGTGCAACATGCCAGGCAAAAACTATACATATTGGTTGCCACCTCGGGCGATACCGGCGGAGCAGTAGCGCAGGGTTTTTTAGGCACACCCGGCATTGAGGTTATTATCCTATATCCGAGCGGTAAAATAAGCGAGCTGCAAGAAAAACAACTCACCACGCTGGGCAACAATATAACCGCCTTAGAAGTACAGGGCACTTTTGACGATTGTCAGCATTTGGTGAAACAGGCTTTTCTTGACCAAGAACTGCGCTCCCGATTAAACATTTCATCGGCAAACTCCATAAACCTTGCCCGATTGATTCCGCAGGCGTTTTACTATATTTATGCTTGGGCACAGGTAAAAAATACCGGCAAACCGGTGGTATTTTGTGTGCCCAGCGGCAATTTTGGCAACCTTACCGCAGGGCTTTTGGCTAAACGCATGGGCTTGCCTGCCAACCATTTTGTTGCTGCCAATAATGCCAACGATGTTTTTACCCACTACCACCGCCACGGACAGTTTTTGCCGCGCCCATCTGTACAAACCTACTCAAATGCTATGGACGTGGGCAACCCCAGCAATTTGCAGCGCATACAGGATTTGTATGGTAATAACTTGGAAAATATACGAAAAGATGTTTCGGCATACAGTTTTACCGATGCCCAAACCATTACCGCCATGCAACATGCCTATTCCCGATTTGGGTACGTAATGTGTCCGCACACTGCAGTAGGTTATTTGGGCATAAATGCCTATTTTGAACAACACCCGCAGCCCAATGCAATGGGCATTTTTTTAGGCACAGCCCACCCCGCCAAGTTTTTAGACGTAGTAGAACCGGCTTTGCAAATTACCGTGCCTATACCCCAAAACCTGCAAGCGCTTGCCAACCGACAAAAAGTAGCCACCCCCATGAGTACCCATTTTGCCGATTTTAAGGAGTATTTGGAGGGGAGGTAAGGGGTAAACAAGTAGCACCTGCCAATTTTACAAACGGCGTAACTACTTACGCTGTGTCTTGGTCTTAACTAACTCCCTTTCTTTCTTTGCATTATTTGCATGAAATTTTACCAATTAGCCTTCAAACACGCCATGAACTTGTACAATGGGCAGTACCTAAAGTAGCTGCTATTTTTAAAAAATCTGTGCCAATCAGCCGCATCCGTGTTATACGTGTGCTAATTACTGCCCTAAATCTTACCAATTAGCCTGCAAATATGCCATGAACTTGCAGGGTGGGCAAGTACCTAAGTAGTTACATTCATTTTATAGCAATGAGTTAGGCAAAATGGTTAAAAAAGGGATACTCATCTCGTATTTTACTTCATAGTAGTTCACCCCAATTTGCAAATGCTTGTAGTAAGCGGGTCTGTTGTTCCAATAGTTTTTTTCTGATGTAATAAACCATGCTTTGTCACCAAGTTTCTTTGCTAAAAACCATTTTTCAATCAATCGGGTTGCTCTTCCGTTTCCGTCAATAAATGGGTGTATGTTTACAAAAACAAGGTGTATGTAGGCAGCATAGTAAAAAACCTCGGTTGCTGTAAGTTCGGTTTGGAGCAGGAGTGAAATATCGGCAAACAATTTTGTCAACTCTTCTTTTACAAACTCGGGTTCAACGGCTAAATAAATCAGCCTTCCTTCGCTTCTTACGCCCACTTTTACTTTTCTAATTTTACCTCGTTCTTTTTTTACCAATATGGATCGTATCAGGATTTCGTGTACTTTTAAGATATTATTGAGTGTCAGCTCATTTTCTCTTGCATATTGATATGCAGCAATAAGGTCTTCAATTTCCTTTATCTCTTTTGTTTTTAAATGTAAATTAAATTCACTTGCTTTGAGGTATGTATCAAAACTCACTGTATTTCCTTCTATGTTAGAAGAATGAACAGCAGCATTTGCAAGGTAAAATTTGAAATCTTCAACAGCTTGCAGTTTTTTATTTATATATGCAAGCGCACTATCAATATCTACTTTGAGATATTTTTTATACTCGTCAAACAAATCTTGACGCAATATCTTTAATTGCAAAGTCATAATTGGGATAAAAAAAGTATTTTCGATTTTGTAAAGCCGCGGTTAAACAAAACCTTTGGTAGCAAAGATACCAAATAATAGTGTGCCTTTGGTTATCTAACCAAACAAAAAATACTCATAATGCAAAAACAACCACTATATCAACATACAACTCCTCATTTTTCTACTTTCAAGCCCACCCAACATGGTTGTTTTGATGAAAGCGCTAACCCGCATGCCAAACACAACCTTAATCAGATGAGAAACGTTTAATTTTGCGTCTTTCATTGCAACCTACAATTTTTTAAACCAAACGCTTTGCCATGATTCCTGAACCCTTACACATAGGCTTTGATGCAAAACGGGTATTGTTTAACCAAACGGGGTTGGGCAATTATAGCAGAACCCTTATTGGTAATATGGCTGAGTTTTTACCCAAGCATCGGTATTTTTTGTATTCTCCTCCACTCAACTTTGAACCGGAAACGTTTAACCGCGTGGGTATTCCGTTTCAGCAAAGCGCCAATATGGTTTGGCGAACCCCCAAAGGCTTCTTTTCGCGTATGTTTGGTGGTAGTTTGTGGCGCAGTATGTTTTTGGGTAATGCCATAAACAAAGACAAACTGCATATTTACCACGGCTTGAGCAACGAACTGCCCTTAAATGCCGGCAAAATAAAAGCCCGAAAAGTGGTTACCATACATGACCTTATATTTATGCGCTATCCGCAGTGGTACCCCGCTTTTGACCGATGGATGTACGCCCAAAAATGGAAACATAGTTGCAGTAAGGCAGATTTGGTTATTGCCATAAGCCAACAAACCAAACAAGATTTGATGGAATTTTTAAATGTTCCCGAAACTAAAATTGAAGTGGTTTACCAATCTTGCAACCCCGCTTTTTACAACGATTACAACGACCGCCTTTTTCTGAATCACGGCTTATTTATGCCGCAGCAGTATAAACTGCCGCCACAGGTGCCCTTGGAGTATGTGTTATATGTGGGCGCTATTACCGAGCGAAAAAATTTACTTACCTTAGTTAAAGCTATGCACCTTTTACAACCTAAATTATCGGTTCCGCTGGTGGTGGTGGGAAAGGGTAAAGATTATCAGTACAAGGTATGGCAATACATACAGCAAAACAGGTTAGAAAAACAGGTGATTTTTATACCCGATTTACCCGTATCCGATTTAAAAGCTGTTTACCGGTGTGCCCGATTGCTGGTTTATCCTTCCTTGTTTGAGGGGTTTGGTTTACCGGTTTTAGAAGGGCTTTTTAGCCGCACACCGGTTATTACTTCAACCGGCTCTTGTTTTGCCGAAGCAGGGGGTAATGGTACTTTATACGTTAATCCGCTCAATGCTGAGGAAATGGCAGCCGCCATAGAAACCGTTCTTACTGATGGCGCACAACAAATGAACATGATTATTCAAGGCTGGGAACATGCCCAACAGTTTAAAGCTGAAACTACCACTGCCCGATTGATGCAAGTTTACAAGCAATTGCTATAATGTCAGGCACACAAAAAAAAAGAAGCTGCCCAACAAGGGCAGCTTCTTTTTTGTCTTGCATTAGGCAGGGTAGGGGTGAGCCTTGTATTGCCTATGCTATAAACCGGTGTTTATTTCACTATAAATTTGGCTGCGGCACGTTCTCTGTCGTTTTCAAAGATAGCTACATACATGCCCGGCGCATAGTCAGAGGCAGCAATATCTATACTTTGGCTATCCAACTGGGCATTTACCGTTTGACGGCAAACCAACCTGCCATCGAGCGAATAAACCGTTACTTTGGCGTTAGAAGAAGGGGTATTGATGGTGAGTTTCATTACGCCGTTACCTACAAGCGGGTTGGGATATACCTGAATATCTAACTCGGCTTTTTTAGGCTCATCAACACCAACTGCTGTGCCGTAAGGGGGTAAAGATACATCGCAGAAGGGGAAGGTAAGGCTGGTGCTGCGGTACATACCTTTGCCATGCGTGCCTATATAAAGCACATAACAACCCTCTTGACCCTGAGCAGAAGAGGGAACGATAGATTCCTGGCGAATACGGAAAACAGGTACTCTGCCTATGCCATCGTTTTGTTCAGACCAGATGTAATCAAAAGTAGAGGCACCGGTTTGCACAATTTCGCACATCCATACGCCCATTTCAGTAGCGGCAAAATAGCGGGTGGGGTCGCCTTTGTCGGCAACTAAGTCGTAAACCGGCATAGGGGGTAGTGCATTAGCGCCTGTGCCTTGCATAGAGGCAAATACGGGTGTAGTAACAAAGGCATTCTGTGTGCGGAAAACATACACATTTCTGCCGTAGTTACCCATAGTTACGGTAAGTGCATTGGGGCTGAAACGGTCGGGCGTAACAGAGGTTACGTATCGGGCAACATCAATACCTCCGGTAATTTGGGCGGCGGTAATTTGCTTAACATTGCTTGATGGGTAGGGTTGAACCACCTGTGGGTCGGGTACATTTTCGTCAACAATAAAGTTTCTTGCAACCAGCACGCGACCATCGGCAGAGCCTGCCATTACCATTACTTTGCCGTTAATATCTCTGCCCACGTTTACGGTAGTTACCAACCTGCCCGAACCGCCACCGGAGAAGGTAGCAATGTTAAACCATTCGGGAACGGTACTTGCGTTTAGGGCTTCCAACGTAATCCAAACTTTGCCATCGCCACTGCCGGTTGCATACACAGCAATGCCGGTGGCGGGGTCTTCCCATAAAACAGTAGGTGTAATAAATTCAGGACTGCCATCAACATTGCCATCTCCGCTGCACACGTTGTTCACGCGCGGGTCGCAGTCAATTTTTTGGTCAAGGAAACCGCCAGCGAAGGATAAGCCATTATTAGAAGAGCGGAACAATGCGCCAAGGTAAACAGCGCCAAAGGCTACATTGGGACTTATTCTGGAAAAATCAACATAACCGCCATCGCCGCCAATAACTTCGGTAGCGGCAAGGTAGGAATCGCCGGTAAAAGTAACAAACTGGGTACCGTTATCTTGGGTGCCGCCTATCATTCTGCCATCAGCAGTAGCAGCCACTGCATAAAACTGAGTGGTATTGTAATTTCGGTTCATGGTGGTAAAGGCAGGAGCATCGTCATTGGCATTCAACGTTCTTGCTATACCGCCGTCATTACCTATGAAGAGGATATTGGGGTTGGTAGGGTGGAAAACCAAAGTGTGTTTGTCGGCATGAACGTAGTAGGGGAACTCAGGAGTTTCGGGGAACCAACTGGCTGCTTGAATCCAGCCATTAGCGCGCGACCAGTACCATAAATCTACACCGCCTATATAAATGCGTTCTTTGTCGGCAGGCGAAACAGCTATACAAAGGTCGTACCAGCCTTGGCACTGTAAGGAATTGCCTAATGGCTCAAAGAAATCGCTGCCACCCTCGCCTATGCGCGTCCACGTTTCACCTGCATCGGTAGATTGCAGTACATCGCGCAGGCAGCCGTAGTCAGGATTGGGGCGTATGGTAATGGCATAAATAAAATTGGGGTCGGTAGGCGATACGGCAAGTTTTTTATTGTTGCCATAAGCCGGAAATTTACCAAGGTCGTTGCTGCTTTTAACAACAAAGTTCATGCCATCGGTCGATTTAAAGTATTGTGTGCCAACTACTGCATGAATGGTGCCGGTAGGGGCTGCCACTACGTCCCATGCGCTGCCACTCAAATCGGGCAATCCTTCGGGCGATGACCAAGTTTCACCGCCATCGGCACTCATATACATAGAACGGTCGGTAGCGGCATACACCCAGTTGGGGTTGCTGGGGTGTGTAGCCAAGGCAATAATATAAGCCCACCGGTGGGTATCACTGTTAGTATCGGGTTTGGTGCTGTCTATGAGGGTAAAGGTAGCTCCGTTGTCGGTAGATTTGTAGATACCACAGCCGGCAAAACCACTGTCGCCATTGCCATAGGTAACCCCATTCCAGATTCTTTCACCTGTACCGGCATAAATAACGCCGTTAGCAGCGCGGGTTATGCAAGAAATATTTAAACAAGGAAGTTCTCTGTTTTGCGGGTGTTCTGTCCAATTCAAACCGCCGTCGTTAGATAGCCAAAGACCGCCCGATACAGCTCCGGCAATCATTCGGTTGGGGTTGGTGGGGTCAATAAGTATGGCTCGGGTACGACCACCTACGTTGTTAGGACCCATAAACTCCCATTGTACCAAAGATGCTCCCGATTTTTGTGCTTTCATTAAATCGGCCTGTTTGCGGGCGCGCATCACATCGGATAGAGCAATTTCGTTGGTTTCGGGGTTTACCCGTCTTCTGTGCAGATAATCTAAGGCACGGGCAATGCCTTTAAGGTGTATGCGGTCTTCTATCAAGTCAGACGAGGTCTTAGTATTAGCAGACCCGGCAGACTTTACTAAACCGGTTTGGCTTGCCGTAATCCAAATAACGGCGGCAGAACCCAGAAGGGCAAAGAGTAGGAAAAGTCTTTTCATCTTTATAGTTTTGTGCAAAGTAAAAAATTGCTCGCAAGATAAAAAGAATTTGGTTATCTTGCGCTTGTGTGTGGGTAATGAGGAGGAAGTTTTTTACTCATAATCGCAATTTTGGGATAATTGGTTGCCTGTGGTGGCATTTTTTTTATTGTTTTACCCCAAATGACGTTCGGCATGGTATGATGACCGCACCAACGGCGAGCTTTCTACAAATTTGAATCCTTTTTGCAGCCCTACTTCCTTGTACATGGCAAAGGTATCGGGGTGAACGTAGTTGGCTATTTGCAGGTGGTGTTTGGTGGGTTGAAGGTATTGCCCAATGGTTAGCACTTCGCAGCCGTGTTGTACTAAGTCGTCCATTAATTGAAAGACTTCCTCGTCTGTTTCGCCCAATCCCACCATAAAGCCCGATTTAGTGCGCAACCCCTCGGCTTTGGTGCGTTGTATCTGTTCCAAACTTCGGGCATATTTGGCTTGTGGGCGCACTAATCGGTATAAACGACTTACTGTTTCCATGTTATGCGATACCACTTCGGGGCGTTCTGCCAGTACGGTGTATAGGTTTTCCCACTTAGCCTTAAAATCGGGAATAAGAGTTTCCAATGTAGTTTGCGGGCTATAAATGCGCACTTGTTTTATGGTTTCTGCCCACACACCGGCGCCGCCGTCGTTCAGTTCATCTCGGTTTACGGAGGTTATAACGCAGTGTTTTACTCCCATTAATTTTACCGCTTCTGCCACGCGGTAAGGCTCGTCTAAGTCTAATTCGGTAGGTTTGCCGGTGGCTACGGCACAAAAAGAGCAGGAGCGCGTACAAACATTACCCAAAATCATAAAAGTAGCAGTACCAGCTCCCCAGCACTCGCCCATATTAGGACAGTTGCCGCTTTCGCAAATAGTGTGGAGTTTGTAGTCGTCCACAATTTTGCGCACAGAGCGGTAAGTTTGCCCTACGGGGAGTTTAACCCGGAGCCAGTCGGGTTTTTTAATTCGGGCGGGTTGGTCGGTAGCTGGGTTAATAACCGGCAGTTCTATCATGATAAGGTGGCGGGTAAAAATGAAACGGAAAAGGAACAAGGGCTATGGCACTGCAAATATAACGGTAAAGTTGGTGAAAACAATGCTATAGCCTTAGCCTTACAAGCAAATGTTTAATAGAGCCTTTTAATGGTGCAGCCTATAGATTTGGTAACATTGGGGTCAATAGCGTTGCCGGCAACCATGTTGGCAATGGCATTTTTGATGTAAAATTGCTCTACTTTTTCAGGCTCTTTCATATTGTCGTCTATGCAGCCTTTGTAGGCGAGCTGTAAGTTTTTGTCAAACAAAAAAAGTTCGGGAGTGCGGGTAGCGCCAAAAGCATCGGCAAGTTGATGTTTTTCGTCAACGGTATAAGCAAAGTTATACCCCTTTTCAATGGCATGTTTGCGCATAGCTTCGTAAGAATCGGCATCTTCGCGCTTGGCTTCGTTTGAATTTACCACCAACATTCCTACATTATTGGCTTTACAAATTTCGGAAAGAATGGGGTAGCGGTCTTCCCAGCCTATTACATACGGACATTCATTGCACGAAAAAATAACCAACAGTCCGTTTTCCAGCATTGATTCTTTGATGGAAACCATTGCGCCCGATACATCTAACATGGGGTAATCGGTCATTGGGGCAGCAGCGCCTATTTCAAGGGCGGTGGGTGTTGGCGCAGTAGTGGCAGGGGTTAAAACGTTGTTTTGCGCATTGCTGTTGCAGGCGGTAAACACTATAAAAAGTACAGCAAACAAAAACGAAGTAAACAATTTCATAACAAAATAAGTGGTTAGGTGAGTGAATGTAAAACCTGTTTTTAAAAACAGACTTTTACCAAAATGGTTTACATCGGGCTAATTTTAGGTTAAAATGCAACTTATATTAGCACGAAAAGACCGATTTTTCCTTTGTTACAATTTTAACCATACCAACTCAACAGTTTTGCTTTAATATGCTTTGGCAAATAAAATGCGTTGCTTAGAGGGTTTGCCGGTAAGCACACACTTACCCTCTTCCTGTGGGTTGTTGAGCGGAATACATCGGGTAGAAGCTTTAGTAAGTTCTTTTATAGCCGCTTCGGTTTCGGGCGTGCCGTCCCAGTGGGCATAAATAAAGCCGCCTTTGGTGTTGAGCGCTTCTTTAAACTCATCAAAGGTATCAACGGTGGTAATGTGGCTATCGCGGTATTGTTTTGCTTTTTGGAACATATTGTTTTGTATGTCGTTTAGCAGTTCTCTGATAGCCGCGCCGAGGTTATCCATAGGCAGGCTGAATTTTTCGCGCGTATCGCGGCGGGCAACTTCTACCACACCGTTATCAATATCGCGCAAACCTACGGCAATGCGAACGGGCACACCGCGCAGTTCGTACTCGGCAAATTTAAAACCGGAGCGTTTGGTATCATCGTCGTCATAAACAAAATTAAGTCCGTTCAGTTCTTGCTTAATTTTTTCAATAGCGCTGTCAAAATCGGCTTGGCGTTCTTTAGTATGTTTGTTAATGAGCGGTATCAGTACTACTTGGGTAGGCGCTAATTTGGGAGGTACCACCAAACCTGCCTCATCGGCATGAACCATAATGAGTGCGCCCATTAATCGGGTAGAAACGCCCCATGAGGTAGCCCATGCGTATTCTTCTACGCCATCTTTGCTCAAAAATTTCACGTCAAAAGCTTTGGCAAAATTTTGCCCCAAAAAGTGCGAGGTACCCATTTGCAGGGCTTTACCATCTTGCATGAGCGCTTCGCAGGTGTAGGTATCTACTGCGCCGGCAAAGCGTTCGCTTTCGGTTTTACAGCCGGTAATTACGGGCACTGCCATATAGTTTTCCATAAAATTGGCATACTCGGTCAGCATCAGTTGGGCTTCGGTTATGGCTTCATTGGCTGTGGCGTGGGCGGTATGTCCTTCCTGCCAGTGAAACTCGGCAGTGCGCAAAAACAGGCGAGTACGCATTTCCCAGCGCACTACGTTTGCCCATTGGTTAATGAGCAAGGGCAGGTCGCGGTAAGATTGGATCCAGCGTTTGTAGGTGCTCCAAATAATGGTTTCTGATGTGGGGCGAACAATCAGCTCTTCGGTAAGTTTAGCGCTGGGGTCCACTATTACGCCGTTGCCATTGGGGTCGTTAATTAGACGATAGTGGGTAACCACGGCACACTCCTTAGCAAATCCCTCAATATGTGAGGCTTCTTTACTAAGGTAGCTTTTGGGTATAAACAGCGGAAAAGCGGCGTTTACATGTCCGGTTGCTTTAAATCGGGCGTCTAAAACTGCTTTCATGTTTTCCCAAATGGCGTATCCATAGGGTTTAATGGTCATGCAGCCTTTTACACCTGAGTGTTCTGCTAAACCGGAACGCAATACTAAATCTTCGTACCAGTCTTTTTCTGTTTGTTGTTGTTGCTGCGTTTTTTCGTTTGTATCTTTGCTCATTTGGCAGTAGATTATGGATGAGAATCAATTTTTGACCGCAAAAATAGGCATATTTCGGGTAAGAGGGGCACTAATGTCGGGTTTCCTACAATAAACACCATTTTACCTCTTTTAATTCCCGATTAGCCCTACCATTACAGCCCATATTTCGTCATTGTAGTGTTTGTATCTTACATTATTTCTTAAACCCCTCAATTTACCTACATGTTTGCAAGTCTGAAAACAAAACCCTTAGTTGTGTTAGCCTTATTGCTGTGGGCAGCCTCATTTCAGCCCTTAAAAGGGCAGCAAATCACCAATCTGATGACCTATCCGGCAGGTGTAACCGGCAATGAACCTGCTTATCTTATTGCCTCTACCTTGTTCACTTCGGGCGGTTGTATTTTAAACAATTACACAGTTACAGTTGATTACTTGCCTTTTGTACCGGTTGTGCAGGTTGCAGCCACCTACTGCATGGGTGTGCTAACCGTTATTTGTGAGCGCACCGATACTATTCCGCTGGGCATACTGCCCGCCGGACCCTACAATGTGCAGTTTACCGTGTCGGTAGGTTTTTTTGACGGCAATAGTTGCCCGCCTCCTTATATACAAGGCAGTACCGGCAATGTTTCGCTTATTGTAAACCCCGTTTCGCCAATATATGCTACTGTTATAGATGCACAAACAAGTTTTAACCCATTTTGCAGCCTGTTAGACACGCTCCTGCTTTCTACTGACATCATGTTTACCTCCGGCGATTGCGATTTGCAAAACTATACCGTAACTTTTCCCGAACCTAATGCCGCTACTATTACCGCTACCTACTGTGTGGGCGACCTAACCGTTATTTGCAACCAACAAAACACATTTACCATAGCCCCGCTAAACTATACCGGCGGCAATTATGCGCTTACCTTAGTAGTAAAAGACTGCAACACCGGCAATACGCTCACTACTTACAACCAAGTTTTCAGTACCGAAGTAGAGCCTTGCTTAGGGGTACAACCGCCTATGTTGCCTGCATCGGGTATCAGTTTGGTGCAAAACCCGGTTAAACAAGAGTTGCGTTTCGATTTCAATCAACTTGCCCATTTATTGCCCGATGAGCTGCGCATTTTTACTCCCGATGGGCGGTTGGCGACATATATAGGTATTACTGCAACCCATGACCCGGTTAGTTTTTCTATGCCGGCTGCCGGTTTGTATATTTATGCTGTTTATAGCCAAGGCAGGGTGATAGATAAGGGTAAAGCCTTAGTTTTGGGAGAATAGTGAAGAGTTAAAAATGAAAAATTGCCAATTAGGAATGGGTTTAGTACCCACTAACCCTAACCCCTAATCAACGCGAGGTTGGAGTTGGGAGCTTGCTCAAAGGCTTACAGGAAAAGGCTTTAACCAGGATAGACTGTATATGACGGCGCGCTGTACCTTGAATTGGGCGGTTGCTGCTAAAACGCTGTTTTTATCGGGAAGAAAAGAACTTAACCCGATATCCGAAGTCAAAACTTGAGTCTTTATTTTTAAAAATCGGCGCTAATCAGCCTCATCTGTGTCATCTGTGTGCTAATGGCTGCCGGTTTTGCGCCCATCCAAATGTCTCCCTATCGGGCTTCTATCTTGTTTTTAAGATGCCGATTAACTCCAACCTCACGTTAATCACTAACCCCTACTATCTACCAAAACCATTCACTATTCACTTTTCATTATTCACTACCAAGAGCAAATTTGCGTAATTTTGCCCCAAACCTACCAACATTATGACTTTTGAGGAGATTAAACGCGAGCTTAAGGCAAAACAGCACCGACCCATTTATTTGCTGCAAGGCGAAGAAACTTTTTTTATTGACCGGCTGGCGCTGGCAATTGAAAACGGCGTTTTAACCGATGCGGAAAAAGAGTTCAATTTTACCGTAATGTATGGTAAAGATACCGATGCCGAAACCATTGCCTCTACCGCCCGCCGATACCCGATGATGGCGCCCTACCAAATAGTGGTGGTGAGGGAGGCGCAGTTGCTTACCGATATTGAAAAATTAGAAAAATATGCCCAAAACCCCATGCCTACCACCCTGCTGGTACTGGCGTATAAGGGTAAAACCATCAGAAGCAACAGTAAACTTGCCAAAGCCATTGCACATAGCAACGGCGTTATTTTTGATGCCAAAAAGTACTACGAAAACCAAATTCCCGGCTGGATTCAGAAATACCTGCAAGCACACCAATACGCCATACAGCCCGATGCGGCGGCTATGCTGGTAGAATATCTGGGTAATGACTTGGGGCATATAGCCAATGAGTTAGATAAAATGATGCTAAACCTGCCGCTAAATGCCACTGTTACCCGACAGCATATTATAGATAACATAGGCATAAACAAAGAGTACAATATCTTTGAACTGCAAGAGGCGTTAGCCAACAAGCAATCTTTACGTGTATTTAAAATGGTGGACTATTTTACCGCCAACCCCAAAGCCGGACCATTGGTAATGCTTACCGGCACATTGTTTCGGTTTTTTAGCAAATTGTATATTTACCACCACGTACTAAAACAACCCGAAGCACAGGTGCTTAAACACATGGGTTTAACCAGCGCTTGGGCGTTAAAAGACTACAAGGCAGCGGTGAAAAATTTTCCCCTGCCCAAAGCCCGTCAGGTGTTGGAGGTATTGTATCAGTTTGACCTTAAAGCTAAGGGGTATGAATCGGTTGGCGGGCAGGATGGAGAACTGATGAAGGAAATGATGGTGAAAATTTTATATGGCAGCGCTTAATTAAAGCATAAACCGGCAAGTAAAGCAATTTTAGAACCATTCAACTTATACAGGATATGCGCTTTGTTCTTGTTTTTATTGTTTTGGTACATGGTCTTATCCATTTTATGGGGTTTGCAAAAGCGTTTGACTTAGGGCAAATTGACCAACTTATGCGGTATATTGGTAAACCCACCGGCATAGTTTGGTTGCTTACCGGTTTAACGTTGCTTGCAGCCGCTTTTTTATTGGCGCTTAACCATAGCTACTGGTGGATACCCGCTTTTATTGGGGCTTTGGTTTCGCAAGCGCTTATTTTTTCGGTTTGGCAAGATGCCAAGTTTGGCACATTTGCTAATTTTATATTGCTTTTAGCTTCTGTAACGGGGTGGGGGCAATACAATTTTGAAAAACAATTCAGAAAAGAGGCAGCCGAAAACATTAACAGAACTCACTCGCTGCCCGAAGTGATTTTGACCGAATCCGATTTGGTTGCTTTACCACCGCCGGTACAGCGTTATATAAGGTTTGCAGGAGCGCTAAACAAACCTAAGGTAACCAGCATGCACGTAGTTTTTGAAGGACAGATGCGCAAAAAAGGCAATGATTTTTTTCCGTTTACCTCTGAACAATACAATTTTTTTGACCAACCTACCCGATTGTTTTACATGAAAGCCCGCATGTTTGGGCTTTGGGTGCCGGGCTATCATCGTTATACAAACGAAAAAGCGTCTATGGATATTAGGTTGTTTGGACTTATACCTGTAGTTTGGCATGACGGAGCGGTAATGGATAAAACCGAAACCGTTACCCTTTTTAACGATATGTGTCTTTTAGCGCCCGCTACCCTCATAGACAAACGCATTCATTGGGAGAGTCTTACCGATACTTCTGCCCGAGCGGTTTTTACCAACGGTGGTATCACCATTTCCGCAGTACTTTATATAAATGAGCAAGGGCAATTAGTAGATTTTATGTCAGACGACCGCACCGAGATTAACCAAATGGAGCAACTGACTTTTTATACGCCTGTGCATAGTTATACCACTATCAATGGTTTGAACGTGATAGAACAAGGCGATGCAGTTTACCAATATCCCGATGGAAAGTTTACCTACGGAAAGTTTACACTTAAAAAGGTAGCGTATAATGTGCAGCGGTAATGATGAGCGGCAAGGGTTAAAACGAGAGCGGGGTGTGAGGCAGTATTTTAGTTTACCATATCTCCCCTAAGTTTGCGGTATCTTTTTCGGGCTTCTACCACATACAAACTCCCCGGATATTTTATGAGGAGTTGCTGGTAATACTCCATTGCCTTGTCTTTTTTACCAAATTGCACTTCATTTAAACCGGCAAGGGCAAAAATGGCGTCATCTGCCAGAATATCGGTTCCGTAGTTTTGCAGGATAGCCTCATAGTATTGCGCCGCTTCGGTATATTTGCGCTGCCGCATAGACATTTCGGCACGGGCATACAAAATATCGTCGTCAAGTGCGTGATTGGGGTAAGCGCTGTTAATAGAGTCGAGGGTTTTAGTGGCATCGGTGTAGCGGTTTTGCATGGTTAGCAAATCGGCACGGGCAAACATTTGCATGGGCACGGCGGTAGTATCTAAACCAAGGTTATCGGTAATAAAAACCGATAGTTTTAGGGCATCATTGGCAATAAGTTCAGAGGTAGAGGCTTTTAGCACGTTTAGTTGTGCTTGTGCCCATTCAAAATCGCCATTGTAATAAGATAGTTTGGCATTTTTAAATCGGGCTTCCTCACCTAATATATCGTCTTTAAAATCTTTGTCCACTTGTGAGTAATACAAAGTGGCTTCCCAAATTTCGCCTTGCATGAGGTAACAGTCGCCAAGGTCTAATTTGGTAAGGGCGCGGTTGTAGGCGTTTACCGATGACATTTTAAGGGCATCTTCCAAAAGGGTTACGGCGGCGTTTACGTTATTGAGGTAGTAAGCATACAAAGCAGCCAAATCTCTGATAGCGGATAGGGTGTTGGCATTTTTTCCAAACAAGCGTAAAAACTCTAAGTAATCCGATTCTAATCCACGCAGGTCGGCTTCGGTAAAATTAGGGGTATTTACAATTTTATCGTTCCGGCAATTGAGCAGTTCTTCTTTGGCTCTTATGTAGAGCGGGTTGGTTTCGCCTTTGGCAATAACATACTCAAACGCTTCAATGGCGGTATCGTATTGTTTTTCGTTCAGGGCTTTTCGGGCAAGTTCCATTACTCTTTTACCGTCTTCATTAAGCCGTTTATCGAGGGCTTTTACTTGTATAAATGCTTGTTCAAAATCCTTAATTTGGTAAAATACCCAAATCAGGATTTCCGGAAAAATGAGGTTTTGGTTATCTGCCTGAATGCGGGCGTAGAGTTGTTTTTGGAGCTCTTCGGTTTCTTCTTCTTTGTTGGTAAACCTCAGCAGTTCATTAAACACTATTTGCAGGTGTTCGGGCTGAGTGAGTGCGTAATCTAAAAAACCGGCAATGGCGTTTTTACTATCGCCAACCTGCATATATTGTTGGGCAAGTTCGCGGGCATAAAGTTTGTCGTTTTTGGTAAGTTCTCTGCCGCGGAGGTAGGTTTTTATGGCATAGGCATTTTCGCCGGCATTGTTAAATACATTGGCAATAGACAGTATTTGTTGGTCTTTTGCCATTTTGAGGGCTTTATCAAATTCGGCTTCACCCTCTTCAATTTTGTATTGGTTTTTAAGCAGTAGCCCAAGGTCTATATAAAGGGCAGGGTCGGTTTTATCTTGTTTAAGTTGTTTTTTTACCAAATCTTCGGCTTTGGCAAAGTCTTTTACCGCCAGCAGAGCATTATAGTAACTACGGTAATACATGCTGCTTTTGGGGTTTTGGTTATAGAGCCGCTCATAAATGGCGGCAGCTTTTTCATATTCACCTTGTCGGGTATATTGTTGTGCTAATCGCAGGTCTTGTTGCAAGTTATCTTGTGCAAAGAGGCTAACGGTAAAGAGAAGAACGAGGCAAAGAGCAAAAAAACGGTACATAAGTGATGGGTATATTTGGATATGGTGAAGCCGATGGTTGTGTTGTAAACGAAATTGGAGGGTGTTTTGTGATAAAGGATAAACAAAAGGTTTACTTTTTTGTGTTTTATCAATAGCGCAATTGATAAAAACAGTCAAAGAGCCAAACAAAAAAGGCTGTACCAAAGTTGGCACAGCCTTTTTTAACAATCAACTCAAATATATGGTTGAAACAAGCGAGGTTATAAGTAACCCACTGGCGCCTGCATCACTCCAATTTAAATTTAAAGGGTAGGGTATAGGCAACCCTTACGGCTTTACCGCGTTGTTTACCTGCTTTCCACTTGGGCATGGTTTTTACTACGCGTATGGCTTCTTCATCGCAGCCGGCGCCACCGCCGGGCAATCCGCGTTTAATTTGCACATTGCTGATAGTGCCGTCTTCCATAACTACAAAACCTACAAACACGGTTCCTTCTATACCGTTTTCGCGCGCCATGGCGGGGTACTTGGTATTTTCGGCAAGGAATTTAAATAGGGCAGCTTGTCCGCCCGGAAATTCGGGCATTTCTTCTACAATGGTAAAAATTTCGGGCTCTTCGGGTTCTTTTTCTTTTGGCGGTGGCGGCGCTTTAATTTCTACCTTTATTTCTTCTACCACCACCTCAGCTTCTTTCACTTCGGTTTTTTCGTCAGCCTCGGTATTAAGGAGCGGGGGCTCGTCTGCCACTACTTCTTCGTCTGCCACTATTTCTATTTGTGGCGGCGGCGGCGGCGGTGGAGGAGGGGGAGGGGCTTGGGTAGTTTGGGGCGGCAGTTGTTCTATTTCGTCCATCACTACCACATCACCCAAATCTTTGAGGTTTCTTTCGGGTGGTTGTTTCCAGGTAAAGGCAAAGAGTATAGCGCTCAGCGATACCAGCAGCCCAATGAGGGTATAAGTGCCTTTAAAGGCAAATACGTCCACATCGGGGTATTTGCTCATAAAGAACTTGTTTTTATTTGGGGCATTGTCTTCTATTACCTTGTCGGTACTTTTTCGGTTAAAAAAGAAGGTGAATGCCAGCCATGATAAGGCAGGAATGCCAAGTAGAATTGCAAAAAACCACAGTGGACTCATATTATGGCGTGTTTGTTGGTTTAGTGTAAAAAAAGTAAAAACATATAGCAGCGCTAAAAACGCCCGTAATATTAGCAAGAATGTCTAAAATGTCAAAACTTCGGGCAGAAAAAAAATAATTTTGCAGTATTTCCATCAAAATTCCGTACAAAATGGCAGAAACAGCGGCTATTGTATAACGTGCAAAGTTTGTTTTTTGGTTTAAATTAGGCAATAAAAGCAAGATAAAGGTAAAAATACCATACATGCCCCAGTGGGCTACTTTGTCTAAATGTGTGGTATTTACCGCAGTTATATTAGGTACACGCAGGGCAGAGAGTACTAAAATGAGTGTAGCCCAGCCCCATACCGCCCACCAACCGTATTTTTGCATTAGGGAGCTATAAGGTTCATGTATGCATCTGCCGATAGCAGGGCATCAATATCGGTTGCATCATCGGGCTCTATTTCTATCATCCAGCCTTCGCCGTAGGGGTCGGCATTAACCATTTCGGGTTGGTCGTTTAAACTTGGGTTTACGGCAATTACTTTACCACTTATGGGCATAAACAGTTCTGACACGGTTTTTACCGCTTCTACCGAACCAAAAGCCACACCTTGTTCTACATGTTGCCCTACGGTTTCAATGTCTATGTAAACAATGTCGCCAAGTTCATTTTGGGCAAAATCGGTAATGCCTACGGTTGCGTTACCATTTTCGGTCAGTTTTACCCACTCGTGGTCGGGGGTATAGCGCAAATTTTGTTTTACTTCCATGCAAAAATCAATTTTGCGCCAAATATAGAGCGTTATTGGCAAATTATGGTTTACCAACACCAATTTTCTATCACTTTGGACTTTATTTTTTTAAAACCTTCCCGATGGAATTTTTGCGCAAACTTTTTGTACCAGATAAAAATTTGACAAGAGCCTGTTATCTGTCTGTAAAAAGGCTTTTAAACCGCTGCTTTAATTTCATATAACTTGCGATTTACAATAGGGACAAGCACTTTTTTTACTTGTCCCAATTGGTTTACAGAGTTATATGGCTATTCTATGACAAGTTTTGTACTCAGATTCTGCTGCCCTTTCAGGTGTACGAGGTAGATGCCTTTGGGCAGGGGCGGCAGGTTTATTTGCGCCACTCTTTGCCCGGGTAGTAGGGGGTGGGTAAATACCGTCTGCCCGTATAGGTTGTAAATGGTTATTTGTGCGGGCATCGGGGAAACGGTATTGTGTGGGAGTTGGATATTGATTTGCGAAGATGCAGGGTTGGGGTAAATATGCAGCGCATTCAGCGGCTTACCCACCCAAACGCCCTCTGCTGCCTCCTGTGCCGATAACCATATTAAACTGTCGTTACAACCGGCTTCCATACACCCGTTGGCATCGGTTTTTACAAGCCAAATATCTATTTCGGTTGGGGTTTGGAAAAAGCCGGTTGCTGCAATGCCGCCATCGGGAGTTTCGGTAAAATCATTAAATTGTATGCCCGCAGAACCTATAGAAGGGTATGGCGATTGATGGTAATACTCTCTTTCCCAAAGCAACTCTCCTTGTGGCGAAAAGCGAAACAACCAACCTTGGTAAAAACCGGCAGCCGGGTTGTTGGTGCCGCCACAACCAATAATATCACCATTGTCGGCACGGCGGAGGCGGTTTATTTTCTTTTGGTAAGGTGCGGCAAAATAATGCTGCCAA
>DDVC01000208.1:5734-14277 GCA_002345145.1 Bacteroidetes bacterium UBA2322 | reverse complement strand
CGATTTAACTGCAATAAGAGAATAGCTTGAATTCCTTTTGGCGTGAGGTAAAATTCATTATTCACTTTGACTAAAAATTGAAGCTCACAAGCATAATTGGAGAATATATAAGTGGCAGTTTCTCTTGCTTTTGATGTTCTCCACGTTTCGGACTTCCCAACTGATTTTACAAAGTAGTCTATAACTGCTTCTTTTGGTACAGGATAAGAATTTTTAGACAAAACGAAAACCGTTTCTATTAGGTAAAATATCGTATAGGTAATTGAGGAGTAAAAAGGATTTTCTTTTATAGAATTAGAAAGTAGCTCAATTTGCTCTTCGTTTAGTCTATCATCAACAATTTTACCTGCTAATGCAACAAATTGGCTGCCCAAATCTGTAAGGTAAAAGTTATTTTTGAATTTGTTGACCAATCCTAAAAGCTGGGCAACAGCAATTTTATTGCGAATTGTTTTTTCGGATTTGTTTTCAAGATTACAAATCTCTTTTATGCTAACACCTTCTGATAAACAGCGCAGCGTGGGTTTGATTAAACCCAATCTGACAACTCCATAATCTCCGGATTGAATTTTTAGAAAAGCTGAAAGTTCTTTAAAATTTTCATAGTATTTAGCCAATACGTTTTCGGGCTTATAAACGATTAAATCTATGTTATTTTCAGAACAAACTCTATAATCATTTTCTTTTGCGCCAGTAACAATGATTATTTTTCTAATTTTTGAATTGATGAGTTTATTTTGCTTTTGTAATTCAATTAAATCGTTTTCATAGCTTTTTATTTGATTAATAATTTCCTTGTAAAAGGAAACAACTTTTAGTTCAATCAGTAGCATTTCATCTTTATGTAAATAGAGCATGTCAAGCTTGCCCGATGAAACAATTTTTTGCCGTGCAATTATACTGAGGTCTGAAAAATTCAACGAAAGAACTTCAGATAAAATTGATTTATCAGAAGTCATAATGTCTTCTATTACTTTTTCTGAAATAGAAATTGGCATTTTTTGTTCTTGAATTAAAATTGCGTTCTTCATATGCAAAATTACCCCAAGGGAATTCTAAACAACTTTTTAATAATGTCATTAGGGTTCAGAAGCCCAAGCAGGAAGAAAAAACTTTCTAAAAAATGAATTGCTAAATCAGTAAAACCTTTTACCAAGCTGAAACAGAGTAAGTTCTTTAAAATTTTTCGCCTTCTTTTGCTGCCCCGTTTGCGGGTTTAGGTGCGGGTGCGGGTTGTGCGGCTTTTTTATTTACCGTAATGAGGGAGAACCCAAGGTATCTTTTAGGATTTTGGCGGAGGTCAACCAATAAACGGTCTAAATCGGCGCTCGATTGTTCAAGGTTGTTATATAAATCGGGATTATTGAGCAGCATGGCAATGCTTCCTTGCCCCGATTTTATTTTTTCGGTAATGGCAGCCAGTTCTGCAAGGGTAGCATCGGCTTTTTGCATGGTGGCGGCAATATCGGTTTTTGCTAAGTTAGCGGTTAGTTTAGAAATATCGGAGGTGGTGGTTTCCGCATTGGCAATAATGGCGTTAATTTTAGCGGTATTGTTGCCTATGGTTTTGCTAAGTTGTTCTATATTAGTGAGGGTAGCCGATATTTTTGCAAACTCTGCATCAGAAAATTTATCTATATTAGCGGCAATGCCTTCCACACTTTTGAGCGAGGCTTTTACTGAGCTGATGCTTTGGGCGGCATCGGTAATAATTTTATCCATTTTTTCTGACCTCAGAATGGTGTTTACCGCCACCAGGGTAGAGTCTAAGGTGAGCAGCAGGCGCTCGGCTTTTTCTTTTATGGGCTGAATTTCGCGCAGGGCAATTTCGGTAATAGCCTGTTCGCGTATGCCCGGTATGGTATCGCCCGGCGTTAGGTTTTGCTGCCCTGCCAGTTCTTGGGCTGTTTGTACTTGGGGCATTTTAAGCTCTAAGGCTTTGTCGCCCAATAGGCTTGAACTTACAATTTGAATGGTAGATCCCTGGGGTATATCCACCGGCGATTTTAATGAAAACCTAACCACCACTTTGGTGCGGTCGTCTTCTTTAAGGTATATTTTGTCCACCACGCCTATTTGGTAACCGTTTACCAAAACCGGATTAGCAGGCAGCAGCCCATCTACGCGGTCATAAACGGCATAATACACTATTTGCTGGCGAAACAAATTGTTGCCTTTTAGGTAATTAAAACCCAGTATTAAGGTGATTACTGCCACCAATGTAAGCGCGCCCACCTTGGCTTCGTTTGATATTTTAATACTCAAAACAGCATGATTTTAGGTTGATGCCAAATTTGGCTGCAAAATAATCATAAAAATACCGATTTTGGTTGATTAGGGCATAAAAACCCGATGCAATTTAGAAAAAAAACCGGTTATCTGCATTTTTCTGTACGGCTGACAAAAGCGGCAAACTTATTGGGCTGCTTTTTTACCTACAGCGTTACCGTTTATTGCCGTTTTGGGCTTTGGTATCCATATCTTGTTTGAACTCTTTAAAAGCACGGTATATGGCAGATGCTATCAGTGTTTGTCCTTCGGCTGAGTTAAGGTATTCTTCTTCGGCTTTATTGCTCAAAAATCCGGTTTCTATCAGCACGCTGGGCATGTTGGTTTTATAGAGCACCAGAAAATTTTCTTGTTTTACCCCTCTACTGTGCCGCATGGCTCTGCCTTTAAACTGGTCTTCTACAAATTTGGCAAAAGCGAGGCTCTGTTTCATGTAGGCATTTTGAAATAGCGAAAAAATTATATACGATGCAGGGTCGTCTAAACTAAACCCATCGTAGTTATCTTTGTAATTAGTTTCAAGGGCAATAACAGCATTTTCTCTTCGGGCAACTTCTAAATTCGCTTCAGTTTTTCCTGTACCCATCACATACGTTTCGGTGCCGTGTACGTATGGTGCATCGGGCGAGTAATTGCAGTGAATAGAAATAAACAAATCGGCATTATTTTTGTTGGCAAAGGCTGCTCGCTCATGCAGCTCTACAAAAACGTCCTTTTCGCGCGTGTAGAGCACCTTTACCCCCGGTATATTTTGGGTTATATACTCGCCTAACTTGAGGGCAATAGAAAGGGCTATCTTTTTTTCTTTTGCCGCATTTCCCGAACAACCGTTATCTTTGCCCCCGTGTCCGGCATCTATTACTACTGTTTGAACCGTGCGCGGCGGTTTAAAACGCGCCTCCAATACAGAGGGCATGAGCCAGCCACACAAAAAAATAAAGATTAAAACCCCGAATTTTTGAATAGAAAAGGTACTGCTGTCGTTCATAAATGTGGTTTGCATGGTTACTGAAAATGCAATGAGCTAACCTAAATGTTAATAAATGTTTGTTTTTTACGCTTTTTACAACTTAATTAAGGTTTTCCATATCTTTACGCTAAACATAACGCAAAATTAACCATTTTGCTTAGAACGCTGAAATTATTTTTAGTTTAACCAAGGTTTTGAAATTCTTGTTTTACATTTTCCTGTTGTTACTTGGCTGGGGTTGTTTGCCGTTAATGGCACAACAACCCGATGCCGCCATGCTACCTGCCGATACACTGAAACCGGTAAGCCCGCCCGATAGCGCCTTTTCCGTTGTTGATACCATTGGTATAAAATTTGCATCGGGCGCTATTAAAGAAAAGGTAACATACAGCGCCAAAGATTCTATCATTTATGATATAACCAACCAAAAAATTTACCTCTACAACAAAGCCAAAATTAGCCAGGGCTCTATGACCATTAAAGCCGGTGAAATAGCGCTCGATTATACCCAAAAAATCATTAAAGCCTTACCTTATACCGATACTACGGGGGTGCAATACGATGTGCCGCTTTTTTCCGATGCCGAGCGCGAGTTTCAGTCAGATATTATTGTTTACAACTTTGAAACAAAAAAGGGCAGACTAACACAGTTGGTTACACAGGAGGGCGATGGTTATTTGCGCGGTGAGGTGGTTAAAAAGAATGAGTACGATGAAATGTTTGGACGAAATGCCTTTTACACTACCTGCAACCATGAACACCCGCATTTTAAAATAAATGTGAACAGGGTAAAAATTATCCCCAATAAACTTATTGTTTCCGGTCCTGCACAGCTCATTATAGAAGATGTGCCCACACCGGTATTTTTGCCTTTCGGCATTTTTCCGCTCACCAAAGGGCAGCGTTCCGGTATTTTGCTGCCTGCTTATGGCTACTCGCCAAACAGGGGGTTTTATTTTCAGGGAGGCGGTTATTATTTGGGGTTGAGCGATGTGGCTGATATAGCGCTTACCACCGATATTTTTACCAACGGCAGTTGGCGGGCAGCCCTTTCGTCTGATTACAGAAAAAAATACAAGGTTAATGGCAATATCAACATAGACTACGGCATTAACAAAGACGGCGACCCTATTACCCCCAGTTATACAGAAAGACGCAATTTTTTTGTGCGCTGGAATCATGCCCAAGATGCAAAAGCCCGACCTAACAGCAATTTTTCGGCTAATGTGGGGTTTGGCAGCAGCGGGTTTAACCGTGAGTTTGAAGTGCGCAATAACAACGTACTTACCAATACGCTTACCTCAAGCGTAAACTACAATTTTTCTATACCCGGCACCCCGCTTAGGGTGGCGCTAAATAGCCGGCTCGACCAAAACACTAATACCCAACAAATTAATGTGAGCCTTCCCAACCTGCGAGTGGACATGAACCGCCAGTTTCCGTTTGCCCGAAAAGTGCAAACAGGCGGCGCACGGTGGTATGAAAAAATAGGGGTTGCCTACAATATGCGCGCCGAAGCTCGTACTAATGTTACCGACTCGCTCTTATTTACCCGTACTTTTTTTGATAATATGCGCTATGGCTTGGAGCATAACGTTGCTACCAGCACCAATTTTAACCTGTTTAAATACATCAACATCAGCCCATCGGTTAATTATTCCGAAGCATGGTATTTTCGCACTGTTGAAAAACAATGGGTGCCCGATACTACCTATCAGATGGTGGTTAAACCCAACGGCGAAAGCGTGATAGATACCATTTTACCCCGATTGCAAACTATTGATTTAAACGGGTTTAAGCGCGCAGTTAAACAACTCAATACCGGCGTTAGCGCTACTACCAAACTGTTTGGGTTTGTAAACTTTAAAAAAGGTAAAATTAAAGCTATCAGGCATGAGGTTACGCCATCGGTTAGCTTTAACTATCAACCCAATTTTGGAGCCGATTTTTGGAACTATTACCGTTTTGTGCAAAACAATGTGAAGGGCGACAGTGTGCGATACTCAGTTTTTGAAGGAGCTATTTTCGGTGCCCCTTCGAGCGGAGCAGTGGGCTCAGTGGGTATGAGTCTTAATAATAACCTGCAAATGAAACTGCTATCGGCTAAAGATACCGTAAATAACGGCGAAAAAAAAATAAACCTCATAGACCGGCTCAATTTTAACACTTCCTATAATATGCTTGCCGATAGTATGCGCTGGGCGCCTATAAACTTTAACGGCGGCGTTACTTTTGCCCGAAAAGTGCAGGTAAACCTTAGCGGCGCTTTTGACCCCTACACCATTGATGACAACGGGCGCTCCATTAACCAAACTCACTTTAAAGCCACCGGCGCACCCCTGCGTTTCAGCTCGCTTAGTTTTACCGTAGCCACTTCAATTACTGCCGATGAACTCAAAAAAATGGTCTCAGGGCAGGGAACTGAGCAAGAACGCGAGGAGCTAAAAAATAATCCCGATGCTTTTGTGTATTTTAATATCCCTTGGCGCTTATCCTTAGACTATAACCTCAGCCTTAGACCTACCCGCCGAAACGGACGCGATACTACTTTGGTTACTCAAAGCCTTAACTTTAATGGCGAATTAAACCTTAGCCCTAAATGGCGTATTGCTGCCAACTCCGGTTATGATTTTGCTTTTAAACGCCTTTCGCGCACTACCCTTGATATTTACCGCGACCTCCACTGCTGGGAAATGGTGCTTACCCTTGCCCCAACAGGGCAGTACCGCTATTATGTGTTTACTATTAGGGTAAAATCTGCCTTGCTGCAAGACCTCAAAATTAACCGCCGCCGTTTTTGGCAGGATTTAAACTAATCATAGTGGGTAGTGGGTATTCAGCAGTCAGTACTAAACCCGTTCATAACGCATAATTTTTCTGGCGTGTCCCTAAAAATGTTAGCCAGTTGTATGTAAAAAGAGAGGAATGCGTACTATAGTGTTGTAAAAACAATAACTATGTTCACTACAAAGCGCTCCCCTCTTAAAAAGCTCATTATTGGTGAAAAGGTGTCCACAGCCAAAGGCTACGGAAGCGTCACAAAGATAGGGCGTTTACACAATATCAGCGGCAGCAGTTGCTATAATTATGCGCAATTTTATAGACTGGTAATGGCTAATTTAGCCTTGTTAAAGCAATCAAGACCCTCACCTGTCAGACAGGAGAAAGCACGCTTGATTTTACAGGAGTACTTGCTACACCATTCAAGTGTTCGTTCTATTGTAAAAGCACTTCGTTATAGGGCAATCGGCATCGGCAAAGGAGAGGTATCAGAGACTATCGGCAGATATGGTTCATGTCTTGCTGTCTATGATGTTTTACCCGAAGATAGCTATGTTTGTTTGGCAATAGATGAAACGTTTTCAGGCAGTACTCCCTATTTAGCCATGATAGATAGCCGCACAGGGTACTTGGTAGGGTTGATGAAAGCAGCTAACCGTCAATCAGACACTTGGAGCCAACACACCGGCAAACAAAGAGCGCAAGCCATGCTACAAAATTTACAATCCCTTTTAACAAAATCTAATCGTTCCTCTTCCATGATAGAAACTGCCAACAGCCGCCTTAAACCTTTTTTGCGAGCAGCAACAGGACAAATAAGCCAAGAGCGTTTAAATCTTATTCGGCGCTATCTTAACCACTGCCCTTATGAACGCAGCAGAGTACATGACCGAAGAAGGTTTTCGCCTTACCAACTTTTTTACCAAAAAAAAGAGGATAAAAGAAACTGGTACACCATCCTTTTTGAGGATTTTCTGAACAAGTCGGCATAACATCCTTGCTCAATTTAAACAAATGACAGCCTACATATTGTAGCCTGATGCCATAGGTCTGCCCGACTGAACTGTCCAACATATTTACAGCGTTTTAGGAACACGCCCAAGCCGGTAAGTAACAGCCCATTGTGCTTCACCTTTAGTGCAAGTAGTTAGTTTATGTACTTTTTTTTGGATAAAAAAGCAGAAAAAAATTAAGACTAACTAAATCCCAATTTCTTTTCAGAACTGACCGGCTCTCGGGTGTAGGGGAAAATGGGTGGTATGCCCAAACCATTGTATTTCCCCTTCAACCCGATGGCTCGGTTGTAGAAGCCGGTCAATTGCGGCTACCTGATGAGTGTTATATTGCCTTGCAGCCATTCTTCGGAGTTATCGGTGTAGCGCACCAATGCTTTAAATACGTAAACGCCTATGTTACAGTCTTTACCCTTGTACTTACCGTCCCAGCCGAGACTGAGGTCGGTAGTGGTGCCGCTGTCATAGACTTTTCTGCCCCAATTATCCCAAACACTGAATTGGAGGTTGGCTACATTGTAACCTACCAAGCGGAAGGTGCTGTTTATGGCATCGCCGTTTGGGGTAAAGGCGTTGGGAGCTATAACTTTGTTGGGCATACGCACATCTATGGTGATTTCGGCAGAAGCGGTGCAGCCGTATATATCGGTAACGGTAACGGAGTAGGTGGTGGTCATATCGGGTAAAAAAACGCAAATGCTGTCGGTACACAAGAGGGGTAGCCCATCGGCAGCCCAGAGGTAGGTAAGCGCACCCGACAGACCGCCGGTAGAAACGGAGAGGGTAACGGGTTCGGCAGGTTGAACCATAGTGATATCGGCATCAATGAGAGCTTCGGCGTTGTCTGCTTGGCAAGCAGGCGAGGCAGTGGTGCAGGTAACAACCACAAAATCGCTTGCGGCACAGTTGCCCGATTGTTCTACACTAAGGCTGAAGCTGTATTGGGTATCGGGCATTAAATTGGGGTAGGTAAATTGGGTATAATCGGGCGGAAAATTATTGGGCGAGCCAAAGTTTATGAGCAGTTCATAACCCAATGCACCGTTTACGGGCTCCCAAGTCAGTAGTATTTCGGTATCGGAAGTGCTGAGGCAAGATAGCTCCGGCAGGGGCATATACTCACCTACTACGGCGGAGGCAGTGCCGGTACAGGCAAGGGCATCGGTAATGGTGAGGGTATAGGTGCCACCTATGAGGTCTGTGAGGTTTTGGTCATTGCTCAAGTTGCTCCACTCAAAAGCAAAAGGAGGTGTACCGCCGCTTATGGTTATGTTTATGCCGCCGGTGTTGGTGCCGCAAAGTGCATTGGTGGCTTGTGCGGTGGCAGTAGGGGCATTGGTGGCGCAGGGGTCGGGCTGGGTGGTGCAGGTTACTTGGGTGGGGGGGCTACCTGTGCAGGCAGCGGGGGCAATAACTTCTAAGGTGATGGTATAATCTGTATTGGGTTGCAACCCGGTAAAGGTGTATTGGGTGGTGCCGGGTGGCAGGTT
>DDVC01000208.1:0-5426 GCA_002345145.1 Bacteroidetes bacterium UBA2322 | reverse complement strand
ACAGTAAGCTCGGTTTGGGTGGTGGTGGAGCAAACAAGAGGCGAGGCAGCAAGGGGCAATTCTACAAGGGTAAAACTTTGGGTGGCAGTACAGCCCCCCATATCGGCAACGGTGAGCGTATATGTGCCGGCGGGCAGGTTGATGCGGTCTTCGTTTGTGTTTAGGTCAGACCATTGAATAATATAGGGCGGATTGCTGCCGGCTATGGTAAGGCTGATGCTGCCGTCTGCTTCACCACAGTTGGCATCGGTAAGGTTGTCGGTAATTATGTTTAAGTTATCGTCTCCGTAATTGGTGATATTGAAACAAAGGGTATCGGTGCAAATTTCGCCGTCTAAGGCGAGGTTGGAAACGGTGAGGCAAATGGTATAAGTACCCGATGCGGCAAAGGTATGGCTTGGGTTGGGTACAGTATCGGTATTACCATCGCCAAAATCCCAATTGTAAGACAATACCCCATTGCCCCCTGAGCCGGTGGCATAAAACTGAATATCGGAGCAGTTGAGGGTGTGGGTAAAAGAAGCGGTTGCCATACATGCCAAACAATCTATGAGGTTGAGCGAAAGCACATCGGAGGTGTCTTGGCAGCCCAAGGGAGTGGTAATTTGAAGTTGGTAATCGCCGGTTTGGGGAGGTACAAACTGGTTTCCGGTAGCACCGGGTATGGGTATGCCATTGAGCAGCCACTGGTAACCGGCATATACGTTTGGAATGCTGATGGGTTGCAGTTCGCAATAATCGTAGCAGCCCACGGGAATGGCATCCATGTTTCCGCCATCGTTTACCAATACTACTTTATTGGCAGAACTAGTACAGCCGTTGGCATCGGCAACGACTACGGTATAGTTTCCTGTAGCCGAAACAGTAATAGCATTGCCGGTAGCACCGGTGCTCCAGCTAAAATTGCTGAGTGTGGGGTGGGTGGCGGTAAGTATGGCAGTTTCGCCTTGGCAGAGGTGGAGGGTTGCCGCAGTACTTGGACTAATGGAGGGTGGGGATAAACTAACCGGATTTACCTGAATAGTAGTAGAAGTATTCATACACCCCGACTGCGCATCGGTAACAGTAACCGTAACGGATAAACCCGATGCAGGAACATTACTGAAGGGTATGGAAATGGCAGAAGTGCTTTGCCCTGTACTCCAAGCATACGCATAATTGGTACCGGCATTGGCAGAGAGTTGCAAATTGGTACCCGGGCAGAGGTTTAGCGGTGTGGCTGGAGGGGTTATGTTTGCAGGAGGGATGGGCGTAAAATTGAGTGTATGTGGGGGCGTTTTAAAGGTGCAGCCGTTGGCTTGGGTAACGGTAACGGCATAACTGCCCGATTGGGCGGCAAGCAAGGGATTGTCGGTTGAGCCGTTGGTCCAGAGGTAACTGCTACCGGCGGGCGGGGTGAGTGTAATGCTTTGCCCAATGCAAGCGGAAAGGGAAGAGGGTACTATATTGCCACTGCCAACGGGTAGTACGGAGATGGTTTGGCTGCCGGTATTGGTGCAACCGGTATTGTTGGTTACGGTCAGTTGTACGGTATAGTCGCCATTTTGGAGGTAGCTTTGTTCGGGCTGCTGGGCAAAAACGGAGGCTCCATTGCCAAAATCCCACAACCAGTTTATGGCATCGGGATTGGGTGCAGGGGTAAAAGTGGAGGCTGTGCCCTCACATACAGGGCTGGTAATGGCAAAGGAAACATCGGGCAACTGAACAATGGCAACGGTTTTGGTAACCACGTCTATACAAGTGGCAGTAGTAACCGTTAGCGTTACGGTGTAATTTCCCGGAGCGGGAAAAACATGAGCCGGATTGACATCGGTGGCTGTGCTGCCATCGCCAAAATCCCAGCTCCATGAGGTAATGCTGGTATTGTAGGTGTAGGTAGTTTTGTTGATAAATTGGGTGGCAAGATTGACACAAGCAAACATAAACTCAAAATCGGCTTTAAGGGGTACGTGTACATACTGATACTCGGTACGAGTGCAAACCGATGGAGGCGGGGTGGCAGAAGGAAAAGTACCTTGTAATGCCACCAAGTAATAACCCGGTTCGGCGTAAGTGTGGGTTTGGGCATTGGTAGTGGGGGTGCTTATTAAGGGGGAGCCATCGCCAAAATTCCAGACGTAGTTGGTAGCTCCTGACGATGTGTTTTGGAAGTTTAGCGTGTTGCAATAGGTGGCATTGCTTGTGAAGCCCAAGTAATTACCGGGCAATAAATTACACAAACCACCACCACCGCCGCCGCCGCCGATGCAAGAATCCTGAACAATGGTTAGGATAGGGGAAGTTTTTTGGCAACCGTATTCCGATGTTACCACAGCCCTATAATTAAAAGAGCCCGGAGCAGCAGTGGCGGTATGGGTAATGGGGTTTACATTGCCGGCAAAGGGAGAACCGTTTAAGAACCACTCGTAAGTATAACCAATGCCCGATGCAACACCTATGTTTTTATCAACAGGGTTTTCTATGCAAACCAAATTACCGGTGCTTGAATAAAGGTGAGCTGCGGGCTGGGGATATTGGTGGATATTGATGACCGTATTGCCCACGCAGCCATAAACATCGGTTACGGTAACTAAGTAATTGCCGCCGTTTACAATGCTCATGGCGTTATTGGTGCTGCCATTTTGCCATTCGTATTGGCTAAACCCGGGCGGCGAAACGCTTAATGTGATGTTGCTGCCCTCGCATAAATAGCCCGAAGGAACGATGGTGGGCGTGGGGGGCTGATGTATGGTGATGGGCATAGTTATACTGAGATTGCAAGCACTAACGGTGAGGGTGGCAGAGGGGTAATTGTTGTTCCACTGTACCTCTGCTCCGTAGGTGCCCTGCCCACTGATAACACTGCCTGCAAGTGAGGGGGTTATAGTCCATGTGTAGGTTAAATCGGGCATATAGGGTGCGGCGGTATAATAGGCTCGCTCGCCGGCACATATATCTTCATCGCCAACAATAGCAATTTGCGTAAGAGGAAGTATGGCAGTATTTGATGAAGCGGTGCAGAAAGGGGCGGTATTGTTTTGGGCAGTAATGGAAACAGAATATGCAGGGCTGCCCACATTCCACAAGATGCTGAGCGAAGTGCCGCTACCGGTGGCAGGGGTGCCGCCAACAACATTCCACGCATAACTAACGCCGGCAGCGGGCGAGGCTATCTGATGGGTATAAACATTGCCGGGGCATATATACCCTAAGTCTATAAGCTGCGGCGGAGCGGGCTGCTCGGCAAGTGTTGCGGATATAGATTGCGGAGCGTTGCAGTATAGGGTGGGGTTTACCGGTGTGGCAGTTACTGTATAACCGCCCAAACCGGTACCTGCCAGTATGCTCACATTGCCGCTGTTGGTGCCGCCGCCGGCTATGCCTGCATTGCCCGTTACCGACCAGTTGTGCATACCGCCGGAGGCAGTATAAGTAACTTGGCTGCCCGGACAAACCAAGTCGGGACCCGATATAGAATAAGGACTTTTTACCTGTACCGACTCGCTAATACTGACACTGCAACCCGCCAAACTGCTTGACACGTTTACAGATACTGTGCCATTGTAATTCCACTTTATACCTACTTGGTTCTGGTCTTGCCAAAGTATATTGTTTGATAATGAAGAATTGACCGACCAAGTATAGGTAGCACCGCCATACTGCGGCACACTGTAAACGGCAGTGGTGCCCTGACAAACCAAGTTGGGTCCGCTTATGGGTATATTGTTGCTCACTATGGGCACTTGTATGCTGCCCACAGGGTTGCAGATATTGCTGCCATCGCAGTTGCCTACGGTAAGCTCTACCGTACCCATAGGCACATTATTCCAGACTACGGTAATTTGGGCAGAGTTTTGACCGGAGGTAATGCTGCCACCGGTAACTACCCAATTATAGGTATCGCACTCAACAGAGGTGGTATAAGTTTGTACCGAACCGGGGCATACAAGCGAGGCGCACTCAATAGGAGGGGCAATGCCCTGCTCTATTATAATGGTACGCTGCAAGGTATCGGTATTGTTGCAGCCCTGTGCTATGAGGGTAACGGTGTAAGTGCCTGCATTTTGATAAACAAAAGTAGGATTTGATTGATTAGACGTGTTGTTGGGCGATGTGGGCACACCAAAATTCCAAAATACAAACAGGTTATCGTTGGGGGCGGTAAACTGAATAGGCTGCCCGGTGCAGGCATACAATACAGGGGCATTGCCAATAGAGGTGGTAAAACCGGCATCGGCATTTAAGGGCAAACCTACATTGTTGATGGTAAAATTGGTGAGCGTATTAGTAGTGGGGTAAAAAGCAGTGTAAGCACCGGCACAAAGCCCGTTCATAACGCCCGGTCCTATAAAATTTTGCGAAAAACCGTTGCTGTTTGATATTACATACGTGCCCATATTGGGAAGGGTAACACTGCCATTGCAAAGCTGGCAAGTAGAGGGTTGGACGGTCCAGATACCGGAACATGCAACGGTAAAACAACCGAGAGAAGTAGTTACCGTTACACAGTACGTATTGGTATTGGTAGCAGTGGTAATGGTGGGACCGGTTCCTCCGCTACTCCAGGAATAATTAAAAGGACCCGGTGCCCCAGACACATTGGCGGTATAGGTGTATTCGCCAAAACCAGACTCAGTAACCATAATGTTTACAATGGGGTAAACCCCAATAGTGATGTTGGTGAGGGCAGTACACGCGTTGGTATCAGTAACAGTAACGGTATAGCTGCCGGCGCATAACCCTGTTGCTAAAGAGGAATTTAGTGAAGCATTGAAATCCCAAGTATAGTTGTATGGAGCTGTGCCGCCTGTGGCTGCTACTTGGGCAGTGCCATTACAGGGTCCATTATTGCAGGCATTGGTAGTGCTTACAACCGATAGCGCAAGCGGGGGCGAACCGGGAGGACTACAGGGTTGTGCCGACAAAGGGTGCAAGCAAAATAAGGAGGCAACTAAGGCAAAAAGGGGTAGAAGTTTTTTCATAAGCTACTTATTTATGTGGTGAAAAATAACTAACTCGGGTGTATATGGCGAAAATGGCACTGATATTATGGGGTAATGAAGGTAAAGTGTAACAAAGTAGCACTAAATAGTAGTAGCTCGAAATATACATAAGGTTGCATATGCCCGATGGTATTTATGCAAAACGCACATAACCCCTTTGCCCCCCAACTCCTTACCAAACGCAAATGCTTTGCCAATAAGGGTTTGCCCAAAAACCAAAAGAACCAAAAGCGGGGGTAAAACCCGAAAAACAGGGTAAATTAGGTTCGTTATTGGCAATACATCGGGCTAATTTTGCCCCGAAAACCAAACCACTCACCCCAAAATCTTTGCCATGAAAGCCTGCCGAAAAAAATTTGATTACGACCCGTATAAATTGTTTGACCTCATAAACTACCTGCCTACTCCAACACCAACTTACCACTCGCCTCGTACAGCCCATAA
>DDVC01000054.1 GCA_002345145.1 Bacteroidetes bacterium UBA2322 | reverse complement strand
TTCCACCTTTTTGTTACACACTCACCTTTGTTTTAGGTAAATTTGTGCTTAAAAATTACCATAACCATAAGATTGCACTGTTGGTTGCAGCTACCTTTTTACCTAATTACAATAGCGCGGGTGAGCGCTCCGTAATGCGCCTGGGTATTGGGCAGTAAAATGGCGCTATATACCCCTTTTTCGCCGTTTATATTTACCCGAAGGTCAAAACTCTCTCCGTTGTAAACGGTTTTTGCCAATAGGGTATCCTCTTGTATGGCAGGAATACCCAAATGGCTGGGTCGGGTATCGGTGCAGGCGGTGGCGCGGGTTAATATGATGCGGGTAGAATCCAATTCGGTATCTACATTGCCCCTTAACCTGATGATGCGGGTGGCAGCGCTTTCATCGCGACAGCCCTGCTCATTGTAGCCGTCAATAAAAAGGCGACTACTACCCTCAAAAATGGCAGTTTTACCGGCTTTTACCCCTTCCATAATACTTTCCCAGGAAAATGACTGTGCAAAAACGGCAGTGGTAGGGTATCCAAGGGCAGGGTCGAGGTTGCTGCCGGGCGGGGCGGTAAAAATGCGGTGGTTATCGCTGCCACCTATGGCAACGGTATTTTTGCCCATGAGCAGGTCGCACCGCCAAATATCGCGCCCGCGCACGTCCCAGGGGTCGTACCCAATAGTGCCATTCCAAATTTCAATAGCATCATAGTCATCACCGGTCCAGTCATAAGCAATCCAGGGGGTAATAGCAAAGGGGTGGTTAATAACGGTAAAACAGCCTCTTTCTTTTGCCTGTTGTAGGGCATTACCACCGCTAACGGTACCGCGCGGTCGGTCAATAAAAGCGCCCGATTGGTCAAAAGTGGCTAAGTTATCGGGAATACAGCCAATATGTCCGGTGGGAGTGGAGTTGGTTTCCGCCACAGGGCTAATTTCGTTGCCATCTATCATTAAAAACTGCCCGGGCACAGACAATTGGGCGCAGGTGTCCCAGAAAGGAAACTCCGGACCCTGGTTAAACAAGGCGGGGTCTTCGTAGGTAGTAGTGGCATCACTACCGGTGCTGTTGCTGTGGTCGGTAAGCACTACAAAATCGAGCCCCATTGCCATGGCGCGTTGCTGAATAGCTTCGGGGCTTGAGTCGCCTCCGGTATCGTTACTGGCATTGGTGGCATGTACATGAAAATCGCCCAGATACCACTTGCCCGGTGGGTCGGGCTCAAGGTTAAGTAGGTCGCAACTGTTTTTGGGTTTATCATCGGTGCAGGCGGCGGTAGCCACAAGGCAGCCCAGTAACACAACAAGTAAAAGTGGGTTCATCTTGACAAACATAGGCAGGAGTTTTTTAGTTCACAAGTTACGGTAAAGTAATTACTCAGGCAAACAGGCAGGGCAAAAGTTGATAGTCTTGGTTCACTTTAAGAACAGAACCCTATAAAAAGATGGGGTTACAAGGGAGTTATCGGGTAGTTACGCGTTATGAAACCGGTAAAAATTATTCAACGTTTAAACTATTGTGTGCGTTTATTGTCTATCAGCACGTTACAAGCGGTAATTTTGTTGCCGCATTTTCAACTAATGACAATTACTATCTATCCCGCATTTATGCGCACCACCCTAATACTCTTGCTATTTTGGCTAACAAGCCATTGCCTTTGGGCACAAAACCCTACCATTATAAATGGTACGCTGCTCGATGCCGAAAATAAGGAGGCAGTGCCTTTTGCTACCATCATCTTTACCGGCACTGCCACAGGCACTACTTCCGATATAGATGGTAAATTTTACCTGTCATCGGGCAGCGCAGCTCTGTCGGCAAAAAGCATTACCATATCGCACCTTAGCTATAAATCCAAAACGGTTGCCATTAAACAGGGCAGTGTGCAAGACCTCATTATTACCCTCGAAAACAACGAGGCACAACTGCAAGCGGTTGTTATTAAAGGCGGTAAGAGGGTAAAAAAAGACACCGCTGCCATAGCCCTATACCAAAGGGTAATTAATGCCAAAGACCAAAACAGCCCCGAAAAGTACGATTATTACAGTTTTGAGGAGTACAATAAAACGGAGTTTGACGTTTACAATATAAAAGAGAAATTTATTAAGCGCCGTATTTTTAAGCCATTTAGGTTTGTGTTTGAAAATATGGACACAACCGAACAAAAAGTGCCTTACCTGCCTGCCCTTATTAAAGAACGCGTTAGCGAAATTTATTACCGAAAAGATCCCGGCAAGCGCAAGGAGGTGTTGAAAGCCGACCAGTTTTCGGGATTTGAAAACATGAACGCATCGGGCTTGGTGGACGGGGTTATTACCGAAATGGACGTTTACCAAGGTGTTATTCGCATTGGCGATAAGGCTTTTATCAGCCCGTTTGCTAAACTTGCGCCCGTAAGCTATAAGTATTTTCTTACCGATAGCGCTTTTATTGATAACCAATGGTGCAAAAAATTAGAGTTTACGCCACGCCGCAAGCAAGACCTCTGTTTTACCGGTCATGCTTGGATACATGACTCTACTGCGGCGGTAAAATCTATCAAACTCTACCTTTTAGATCAAACCAACCTCAATTTTATCTCTGACTTTATAGTTGAGCAGGATTTTAAACAGATAGATGGTAAACACTGGTTTAAAGATGCCGAAAAACTAAAGGTGAACTTAAACCTGAACCAAAGCAAGCGCAAACTGAGTATGCGCATGGTGCGCAGCATTAGCCGAAAAAACATCACCATTAACCAACCCATAGATGATCGGATTTTGGCCGGCGACCCCATCCAAATACAACCCAATGCCTACAAACGCCCTCCCGAATACTGGGATACGCTGCGCCATACCCAACTTACCCGAACCGAGAGCCGCGTGTATGAAATGGTAACCCGAATACAAAATACAAATGCCTACAAAGCTATGTACTGGCTGGGAAATACCGGCTCTACGGGGTATATGCGGTTTGGTGAGGTAGAAGTGGGTAAGCTAATGCAAATGTATAGCTACAACGGTTTAGAGGGCAACCGCTTTAGGCTGGCGTTTAGAAACAATCAGAAAAAGTACCGCGATAAGTTTTACTTAGAAGGCTATTTAGCTTACGGCGATTTAGACAAACAACTGAAATATAAAGGCACTTTTAGAATGCACCTGCCCCGCACCAATAACCGATGGCACATGCTGGGCGCTTCGTATGGGTATGACTGGTCTGATTTTAATTTTTCCGGTGGCACATTTACCCATGACCATATCCTTACTTCGCTGATGCGCAAAACGCCCCTAACCAATTTATTTTTGGTAAGGCAGGGTAATGTGTTTTATGAAAAAGAGTGGTTTCAGGGTTTTACCAACAAATTCAGCATCAACCATAAATCTATTTACTCATGGGAGGGGTCTAACTATGATGTTTCTAAGGATTCGGCTTTTGAAAATAAAGACACGCATTTTGAAACATTAGAACTAAGCCTTAATACCCAGTGGGGTATAGGACAGCGCTTTTTTGTAAGCAGTTTTGAGCGCACTGCTATTTCGTTTGCCGCGCCGGTGCTTGATGTAAACTATACCTTTAGCCCCAAAGGTGTACTGGGTAGCGATTACCAATACCATACCCTTGGGCTAAACCTTACCCAGCGCGTAACTACCGGCTTAGGGCGTACCGAGTACCGCATAAACGCCGGTAAAATTTTTGGTAAAGTACCGCACCCTATGCTGCGCATTCATAGCGGAAACAGCACCTATATATATAGGCGAAATTCTTATAACCTTATGAATGACCTTGAATTTGTAAACGATGAATGGGTATCGGTATGGCTCAACCATAATTTTGAGGGGCTGTTTTTTAATGCCATTCCGGTATTGCGCAAAATGAAACTCCGAAACATGGTATTTGCCAAAGCCGTAGCCGGCAGACTTAGCCCCGAAAACGAGTACTACCTAAACTACGCCGGCAACCTAAGAGAGCTAAACGGCATGTATGCCGAAGTGGGAACGGGCGTTGAAAACATCTTTAAAATGTTTAGGGTTTATTTTATGTGGCGACTCACGCAGTTAGACCGTCCCGATGTAACCAAATTTGCCGTTAAGTTTTACGTTTCGCCTTCGTTCTAAGGGGGGGCAGCGGGGTTGGGTTGATTAATCAAAACCAATAATACTGCAAGTTGCACGCTCGTTGCCAAATGCAAAACTATTTACTGCTCAACCGCTATTTTTGTTTATGCTCCCGTTTTTACCCCATGAAGAAGGCTACGTAAAATACCGGTACTACCATACGCAGGCTGCTGCTCCGGCGGCTGAACTGCTCACCGAGCTGAACGAAGTGCGAAGCAGGCTTTGGCAATTGGGTTTGGTGGGCATGTATGCCAATGGCATAGGTTATGGTAATGTAAGCCTGCGCACTACCACCCCAAGCCGGTTTATCATCAGCGCTACCCAAACGGGGCATTTACCCCATTTAGAGCCGGCACACTACACCCTTATTGAGCGGTATAACATACTCCAAAATAAGGTTTGGGGCATGGGGCAGCTACCCGCCTCGTCAGAAGCGCTCACCCATGCCGCGCTCTACCAAGTAGATGCTCAATGCCTTTCGGTACTGCATATACACCAGGCAAGCCTTTGGAAAAAATGGCTGTATGTACTGCCAACCACCTACTACTACATACCCTACGGCACTCCGCAAATGGCTATGGAAATACAACGTTTGTATAACCAAACGCAACTGCCGCAGTTGCAGGTATTAGTTATGGCGGGTCATACCGATGGGCTGATAGCCTATGGTAACAGCCCTACTCAGGCGCTCAATTGTTTGCTGAATATCATGGATAAAACGTAAAACCGGCAGTGGCTTGCATAGGGTTTGCTTTTGTACCCCATGTTATACCTTTAGTTCTTGTGGTTTTGCCATGAATGTTGATTGCACTTACACAAGAGGTAATGCAGCAAACAAGCCCAAAGCGATATGGCTCAAATAGCGCTTGTTACTGCTTGTTGTACTGCTGTCTTACAAAATAGTTATCGGTATCCACTCTCATTCGGTTGCTTAAAAACCAATCTATAAATTTGTCGTACTTGGTTGTATTATTGGTTTGCCATAACCAAAAATCATTGGTAGCAGCAGAGCTGAACAACCAATAGGTATAGGCTTCTAAATAATTTTGGTCATACAGTTTGCGGTGGTAGCTAAATAGGGTGTTGGCATACAAGCTCATGAATGATTGCATCCATGTTTCTAAAAAGTTTTGGCGCACTAAGCTCACCATTTTCAGCATATTGGTTTCGCCATTCGGTTTTACGGCTCGCTGGGGGTTCATCATGCCATTTTTATGCAGATTGGCAAAAATGCGGTGTACAGCCAACTCCATATTGTTTTTAGTTTTTACAGGAAAATCAATCGTACCTCGGGTAAGATACAGGCTGTCTTGCACAACACCTTTGTATATGTGAAACAGTTGTCGGCTAACCGAGTCGCTTCGGGCGGTGCCGCGTTCTATGTTCATAAAGGTTTCGCCATACAGCAATGCCCACACTTTTTTGTTGGATTGTAAAAAAATTTGTGTGGCAAAAAAGTAATTGTCTGCAAAATGTGGGGCAGCCTTAATGCCGGCTTCCCAATGTTCAACTGCTTCTTGTGGTTTATTGCGCAGGTATTCTATAATGCCCATATCCACGTAAAACTCGCCGGCACCCGGGTATTTTTCAAGCCCTTTTCGGAGGGTTGCCATGCCTTTATCGTACTCCCCGTTAAGGTCGTAGCTGTTGCTCAGTAGGCGGTAGGTTTCTATGGTGGCATTGCCGGCTTGCAGGCATTTTTCGGCAAATTCAATAGCCTTTTTGTAGTTTTCTGCTCGGTAGTAAGCCATTGCCAGCCCGTAAAGGTACTGCACATTATCGGGAGCTGTTTTAATGGCTGTTTTGTATTGTTCGGCGGCTTTAAGGTATAACCCTTCTTCCATTAGTCGTTCTGCTTCCTGAATGGGATCTGCCGGAGCAGACTGTGCCAATAACAAGGCAGGGCAAAAAATATTTGCAGCTAACAAAAAGCCTGCTAATAGCTTGATATACATAGTTGGGTAAAAATGGGTAACAAAGAAAACAGATTGCTATTTAACCGCAAAGAACGCTATTTTGTTACACACTTAGGTAATTAAAGCAGGAAATGCAACATGGTAAAACGCAACTTCTGATTCTCTGACGATTAGGGTAATGACCATGCAGCCCAAAACTTATTGCCGATAGCCTATTGCCACAACGATATAGCCCACTTTCCGCACCCCCCCCACA
>DDVC01000185.1:9230-10657 GCA_002345145.1 Bacteroidetes bacterium UBA2322 | reverse complement strand
GGTAGTGAGTACTAAGCAATAATAACCCATTTGCGTCTTTGCGTCTTTGCGTGAAACAAAATCGGGTTAGTAGTGGGTAGTGACAATTCGCAATTCACAACTCATCACTCACAACTCATCATTCATATTTTGCAGGAGTTCCGAAAAAGTGTATTCCAGTTCGGGCATATCTTGTGGGTTTACGCCGCTTGCTTTGCATTTGGCTTTAAAAACAGCGGCATAATTTTGGAGCAGTTCCATATCGGCAGATTCGGGTTGTTCGGCATCGGTTTGGGTGTTGGTTTGCAGTTTTGGGGGTGGAAATTTTAGAATATCGATGTTTTGGTCTTTTGCCAATTGTTTAATAGGTTCTTCGTAATTAAAGGTAAAGTTATTAAGTTGGAGGTGAATTTCTGCCCAGCACGAAGGGGTAACCGTGTTATGTTCAAATTGGGCAAGCTGGTTTTGCACGGCTTCAAAACTGCCCTTAAACCGATGCAAACGGCGGTACAGCGGCACGGGCAGAGCCTCTATGTTTACCAACCCCTTGCCCTGTTCAAACTGCACCAGCAACACCTGTTTGGCATCATTTCTTTCGCTAAAACTGAGTGGTATAGGCGAGCCGGAGTAGCGTATGTGCTGCCTTCCGCTCACTATTTGCGGTTTATGAATGTGCCCGAGGGCTATGTAATCAAACTCGGCAGGAAAAATTTCTACCTCCATTTGCCCTTGGTTGCCTATGATGTGCATTTCGCGGTCTTCGGTATCTGAAACAGCGCTGCCTGCGGCATACAAGTGTCCGGTGGCAATAATGGGCAGTCCGTTATTTTTGTGGGTCATCATTTCATGGGCAAGCAGTTGGTAGTGTTGGGCAATGCCTTGTTTGTAGGCGGCTATTTTATCGGTATAATTTTCGCCGGCTTGGAGGGTGCGCACATCGCCCTCGCGCAAAAAGGGTACGGCGGCTACCGCGCCTATGGTTTTACCTTGCCTATTTACCACCGTTATAATTTCATCTGTCGGATTAGCCAATGCGCCGCCTATTACATGCACATTAAGGGCAGAAAGCAGTTTTCGGGGAGCGTTTAGGGCATTGGGGGCATCGTGGTTGCCGCCTGTTATAATAATGTTGGGGCAAATTTTAAAGGCTTCTTTCAGGAAATTGTAGTACTGCATTTCGGCGTATTTTGCCGGGTAACCTACATCAAACACATCGCCGGCTACCACTAAGGCATCGGGCCGGTATTGGGTTAGCGTGTGCAGCAGCCATTGTAAAAAATGGTCGTGTTCTTCTTTTCGGTCTTGTTCGCAAAGGCGTTGTCCTAAGTGCCAGTCGGCGGTGTGGAGGAGAAGCATGAAGCATGAAGAGTGAAGAGTGAAAAATTAGGAGTTATGAATTATGAGTTATGAATTATGAGTTATGAATTATGAATTATGAATTATGAGTT
>DDVC01000185.1:672-8978 GCA_002345145.1 Bacteroidetes bacterium UBA2322 | reverse complement strand
TATGAATTATGAGTTATGAATTATGAGTTATGAATCATAACTGCCTACTGCCAGCCCGATTTTGTTTGTCGCAAAGGCGCAAATGAGTGGTTAGGGATTAGTTGTTAGTCATTATTATTTATTATCATTTATCATTCACCATTGATTTAGATTTCTTTTAAGAGGCGTAGAAATTTATCTAATGTATATGCGTCATCAACCTCCCTGTTTTGGTAAACCATAAAATATTTGTATTGGGCGTTTCCGGCTTTATTTGCCCACAAGTTTCCTAATTTTATTTTTTGTTCGGCATCTAAATGGTCGCCTTTGGTTTCAAGTAAAATGGTTTTACCGCTTTTTGTGTAAATAATGAAATCGGGATAATGGTTGATGAAGCCGTTAATTCTAAATCCTTTTCTTTCGGTGTTTCGTGTCCAGAAAGCTATATTGGTTAAATTGGCTACTTCGTTTATTACCTTTTCTTCAAAGCTGTTTATTTTGCCTTCTTTTTCGTAGAGCGATTTAGCTATGTCTTTTGCTGTTTCGGCGGGGGCAATGCTTTGTGGGAGGGTGTAAGCGGGTCTTATAAATAGTTTGTCAGTGTCTAACCAATCTTTAAATTGTTGTTCTGCATAGGTTTCTGTTAAGGAGTCTATTTTTTGTTTTATCTTGCTCACATAAGAGTATTTGTGTTTTTCAAAATCGGCGAATTGCTCATCGGTAAAGTTTTCTAAAATGCGCCTGATGTATTTTTCTATTTCTTTATCGGGTATGGGGGGCATATTTCCAATAAGTTGCATAATAGTTTGGGTTATATTTTTTACTCTGCTGCCTTTTCTTTCGGGTGCAAGCATGTAGGTAATGATGTTGTCTTTTACCCTATTGTCTAATTTTACAAATGTGGGGGTATGTTCTTTTCGGGTTTCGTCAAGGTCAACTTTGTAAATTTCGGTGGTAACACTGTCAAAGTTAATATGGGTATCTGCCTTGCTGAGTTCAAAGGCTTTAAACAAGTACTCTTTTTCTAATAAGTTATCTGTTTCGCCCCATTCAAAGAGCGAGTTGGCAGGAACTTTAATAAAAAACTGTGGCAGTTTGATGTTTGCTGCCAGAGTTTTGAAAATTGCTTTTATGGGGTAAGTTTTCATAAGCTGATGTAGTTCATTGGGTACTAACTGTTGGTGGGTGTTTTCTGTTTGGGCAATCTTCTCATCAAACAATCGGGTTTCCGCTATTGCTGATTGGGTAATGTGCTGTATAGTGTTGTTGGGCACGGGGTTATCGGCAGGCAGTGTTATTCGGGTGGCATCAATGTCTTTGGTAATATCTTCTGTTGTTTCATTGTTATCCGTTTCGCCGAACAGGTTTGGCTGTATGGTAGGGGGCTTTGAATCCATTACCGCGTTGGGGTCTGCCAGTTTAAAATCTTTGTCGCTAAAACCGGCTTTGTTTAACCCTTTTACTATGTTTTGGAGGGTATCTCTGAATTTTGAAGAGGCGGTTAGTACGTAGCTAACATTTAGTAATTCAAAATTATGTTTTAGCACATAGGGTTGACGGAGTATTCTGCCCAAAATTTGCTCTACATCTACTGCCGAGTTTTTGTCGGCAAGTGATGCCAAAATGTAGGCAAACGGGCAATCCCAACCTTCTTTGAGTGCATTGATGGTGATGATGTAACGAATGGGGCACTGGCGGCTAAGGAGGTCTATGCCTTTTATTTCGTTTATGTTTGCTGTTTTTATTTTTATTTGTTCATCGGGTATTTTTAGCTCTATGAGTTTGTCTTTTAGTTTTTGTACGTTCGATTTTTCTTCTTCGGCGGTCAAAAAGTCTTTACCATTTTTGGGCTGTGCCTGAAACAAAACAATGGGGCGAATGTATTTGCCGCCGTTTTTTTCTTCTTGGAGGGCTTGCAGTTCCAGACTTTTTTGGAGTTGCAGGGCGGTGTTGATTACTTCGGTTTTGTCTTGGTGGTTGTAAACAATTACGGGCAGTTTTACCATGTTTTCCCTTTTTAGTTCAAGGGCATCAATAAAACTGAGGATATTGCTGTTTTTTCGGGGTGTAGCGGTTAGGTCTAATATAAAACAGGGGTTTACTTCTTTGAGCATTTCTATGCTTAGGTTGCTCTCGGCATTGTGGCTTTCGTCAACTACTACCAGCGGATTTAGGTGTTTTATAACTGCACCCAGCGTAATATCGGCATCTTTGCCCAGCAGGTTTTCAAAACTTTGCAGGTTGCCGTTTTCCTGAAATACTTTTCGGTCTTCTTTATTTTTAGCGCGCAGACTGTCGAAACTAAAAACCATAATACTGAGCTGCTCTTTTACCGATGTGGCATTGAAGCCGCTGCCCTGCAACAGGGTTTCTTTATCAAATACGGCTACCCGATTGGCAAAATAGGTGTTTATTTTTTGGCGGTAGGGGTGTGCGGGGTCTTTTAGGTTTTTGAGGGTTTGCTCTAATATGGTAATAGAAGGCACTAACCAAACTACTGCTTGTGGGCGGTTGTAATCAAAAGCATCAAAAATGGTTTTCAGGGCATTGCAGGCTATAAAGGTTTTACCGCCTGCGGTGGGTACTTTAAGGCAAATATGCGGCACACGCGGCACGTTGTTTTTATAGGGTTCTACGGCTTTGCCCGGGTAGGGGTGGAGCGGGGTTTGGGGGTGGTGTAACCAAAATTTATGAAATGCCCGGGCGGCGTCTTTGGTTTCCTGTATGTGTTCTAAAAACCGGGCAAGGTCGTTTAGTACTTGTTGTTGGTAGGGTTTTAGTTCCATAGGGGTATTAGCTTTTTAAAAATTGGGCTACGGCGTTTCTTAAGTCTTGTTCAAAGACTTGAAATGCTTTTAAGGCTCGCAGTGGGGAAAAATCGGATATATATTCAGCAACCAAATGTACTGCCGGGTCTGCATTGAACTTTTTAAGGTTTCTTCCTCTCAAACCGCTTGCTGTTTTTAATAATTCATGTAAAGTGGTCTTGGGGTTGGGGTGGTTCTCTATATTTCTGAGATTGGGCAAATTTAGATTAGATTTGTTGTTTCTGTTGCCTGCTGCTTTTTTTATGGCGGCTTCGTCTATTAACAACCATGCTTCCATCATTACTATTGGCACTATACAAACTATGCTCTCAGTATGGTTTAAGGTTGATAGTATTTCGGTTTTTCTTAGTTCAATAATGTTATCGCTTTTTTGCTCGGCATCTCTGTGGTAAAATAAGATATGACAAGGATAGTAGGCATGGGCTGCTCTAACCCTTGCAGCTACGTTACCTGTGGGTGGCGGATTTTTGATGTTTCGGAAATCTGCAAACACTCCTTCATGGGGCAATTGAGGATATAAATCATCTAACAACCACCCGATGATGTGCCGCAGAGCGCTGTCTGAACTGCCATCGGTTATTAGGGTATAGGTGAGTGTGTTATTCATGGAAAAACTATTTCTAATTGCTGGTTATAGTTTTCTCTTACTGTGCGTTTTGTTTGGGGTTTTACCTCATTTGCCGGTTTATCGGGCATTTCGGAAGCATAGCCCAAATAATCGGCAATAGCGCCCAGTGTGGTGCTTGCACATAGGTTATTGTTGGTTTTCCATGTATTGGGCAGCGCCAAAAAGGAGGTGTATTTTATTTTCTTTCCAAACTGGGGGCTGTATAGCTCTGCAATGGTGGCTAAGTACAGGCTTTCATCGTCCACAGCGCCCACTACTAAGGGCGAGTGCGTATTAATTATTACCTGCCGCAAGGGGTTATCTTCGGCTACCGAAAATGCCGTATCGGTTGCCATTTCTTTTAACAGGGCAATAATTTCGGGTATCTTTTTGGGGTGTATGCCGTTTTCGGGTTCTTCAAGGCATATAAGGCTGCTGTTGCTGTCTTCTTTTAGTATGGCTAACCCTAAAAACCGAAGCGTACCATCAGAAAGAGATTGGGCAGGCAGGGCAAGTCCGCCTTTAAATCGGATTTGGAGGGTTAGCAAGTCGCGTTTTTCATCATTGTCTATCCAAATTTCATCAACGGCGCTAACCAATCCTTTCAACTGGTTGGTTAGTTTTTGATATACATCGGCTTCGTCTTTTTTTTGCAGGTGCAGCCGGTAGAGTGTGGCAGGAAGATTGCTGCCGTAGGCGGTCATTTCGGCGTTTTTTACCTCGTATATCCGGTTGGGTTGGCGCAGGGCGCTGGGTTCTAACTGTAGCATCATCCAGTTGCGCATTTCGTGGCGCGCCATAAAGGCTGTGGGCGACTCAGAGGTAACGGTAGATAGCAGGGTGCGGGGCATTTTGTGGGCGGTAAACTCAGTGGTGCGCCCTTTGTTGCCATCTTGATGCAGTTTTATTTTTCCTTCTTCAGTTGATATAAATGGCGCTTTGGTAGAGCGCCTGCCTTGCAAAACGCTGTTGCGCCACTCAGGGGTAGTATCAAAAAACAGGTTTTGTTTGGTATAGGTTAGGGTAAGCGGTATCAGTTCTTCTTTTTTTATTTCTATCACCTCTTGCTCTCCACTATCGTCATTTAGTTGCAGTTCAAGTATATACCGCAGGCTGGTAATGGTAGTTTTTGCCGGTTGCCCCAAATCATCGGGAGCATTAGTGCCTACCAACATGTCTATTTCAAAATAGATTTGTTTTTGGTATTGGTTGCCGCTTTTGTAAAAAATGTCTTTAATATCGGAATGTTTTTGGTTTTCGCTGCGGATAGATTTTGCTGCCTCTATGATGGTGTTATCGGCTAATTTGGATAAAAACAGGAGAGCATCAAAAAAATTAGATTTACCGCCGGCATTAGCTCCGGCTATGCAGGTAAACGCACCCAAATACAACTCTGTATGAAGCAGGCTTTTAAAGCCGTTTATTTTTATTCTTGTAATCATGGTGGTGTATGTTTTTTATTTACGGCTTTGCCAGTTGCGGATTTGCAGTTCCAAATCATCGGCAAAGATTTTAATATCGCCCGATTGTTTTTTTACCTCCTCCCTGCCCAGCAGCCTTATCATATCTGTTGTGCTGCGTTTTATGATTTGGCAAAAAGCGTAAAATTTGTTTTTTATGATGTTGGCAGGTTTATCGGTAGCGTTGTCGTACAGTAAGTTTTGGTTTTGTATTAACCCACTCAAAGCTTGGGGTTGTATGCCTAATAATGGAGCATACTCGCGGGTGTTTTGCGAAAGTAAATCCCATGCCCACCTTTCGGGCGTATCGGAGCCGGGTAAATACAGGGGTTGTATGGGTATGCCAAATTTAGCGGCGGTTTCTTTTAGTTTTGCATCTAAGGGCTTTGCATCGGCATCTAAAATAAAAACAAACTCACTCAGCTTGTTAAATTTTCCCAAGGCGGTAATGTGTGCCGGAAACTCTTCTTTGCCCGTATTTCTGCCCACCACAATATCATCATGCACTAAATTTAGCTTCGGGTTTAGGTAATCTAAAATGCCCATTACTAAGTATTCGCCTATTTCATCTTCGCACAGCATACTGAGTTTTTCTACCGATTGACCGTACAGGGCTTTTTGTATTATATCTTTATAGGCGGGTTTTTCTATTACATTGTTGTGGGTTCTTTCTAAAAAAATGCGCGCTTCGGGCGGTACGCTATCTAATATAACCGGGCTATGACTGGTTACTATTATCTGCAAGTCGTTTCTAATGGCTATTCTTTGCAGTTCCAGCATTAACTGCTGCTGTGTAAACGGGTGCAAACCGGCTTCTATTTCATCTATGAGAACAAGGGCATTTTTGAGGGCTGATATGTCTTTTGAAATCCGAAGTACCGCCCGCTCTCCTGCCGACATGTGAAACTCTGAATACTGCGCCGTTTGGTCGGTTCGGCTCACAAACAGCAGTTCTTTTGCGTCTTTTTTTATGAGTGTTACCTGCCCGTATTGCAGTGGCAAAACCCGCTGCGCAAATGCCAGCAAATCAGAGGTAATATTTTTAAAAACAAGATTAGGGCTTGATGCTATTTGCAAAACAGACCTTACCTCCGATGGGCTGCTTAGGTTAGATAGGGTGCGCAAATATACATGGGTTTTGGGCTGACGACTGTTTTTTTGCCCCATGTAACTTTTATTCCACGTAGCGCCCTTTGCCCAGCGCATGGCTTGTTTTTTTTTCCCGATGTTGTAGTAAAATTCAAATACTGTGGGCAGGGTACTGTCTTGCAATATAGGGTTTTGGGCTATGTGCAAATTTGGAAACAGCGCTGCCGGCGTATAATTGCGCGGGTTGCCCATTACCGGCTCATAAGCACAGGCACAGGCAAAAAGTACGGTAGTTTTACCACAAGCATTGGGTCCGGCTATTACCGAAACCGGATAATTAAAACTGAGGTTAAGCTGGGTTATGCCCCTAAGCTGCTGTATGTTTACCTGCTCTAAAAAATAAGCATACTGCCCTTTTTTAGTGCGCAACTGATCCCATATTTGCTGAAAAATGCGGTTTTCCATGTTTTTTGATTTTAAAATCGGGTAATGGCGCGGGGTATTTTTTTAAAAATAAGGTTGTGGGTAGCCATTAAGTCCTTGGGTAGCAGGCAGTTATCGGCATATATAATGTACTGCATGGCGCGCTCGGTTATGGTGGCTAAAAAAGCGGTATCTAAGGTGGTAATGCTGCCCGGGTGGTAGTAAAAATAATACGCCGTGTGGTTATGTATGCCTAAAAAAGCTGCATTTTCGGCTGACCCGTTTGGGGTAGGCGGCTCATAGGGCTGCCGGGTTTCGGCATACCATATATACTGCCTTATTTTTTCCGGTTCTATTTGCTCGTTTAAATTGCCGTCTTCTAAAAACAACGGCGCGCCCAGCTCATAAAAATCAAAACCGCCCCCCGTGCCCTCAGTACTGCCGTAGCCATTTATTACCCGCCGCACCCGCTCTGCCGTTATGCCCTCTGCGTAATCTTCCATTTCTATTAAAATAAACTGCCTATTGCCCCCATCTGCTTTGTTTAAACCCAATACCGCATGTGCCGTAGTGCCACTACCCGCAAAACTGTCAAGTATGATGGAGTCGGGGTCGGTTGAAACACTAATAATAAATTTAATTAGCTCTACAGGTTTGGGGAAATCAAAGCCTTTAGATGTAAAGATGTATTTCAATTCATTAGAGCCTTGTGTATTCAAAAAATTATCTAATAATGCCTCTGGATACTTATTTACAAATTCTTGCTCTCTTTCTTTCATAAAAACTCGCCCATTGTCAAAATAAACTTGATTTTTATCAAATCTCTCAATAAATGTTTCTGACCCCCATCTCCATATTCCATACTCACTTCCCCTTTTTCTTGGTCTGTAACATTTGAAGCCTTTGCTTATTAATTCTTGATTTTCATCTTCATAAACAATTTCCCTTGATATGTCATAGTCAAAAATCAATTGTACTTCATTCGATTTTTCATTATGGTATATTGAATATCCCATTTTAGTTCTTTGCGGTAAAGTATCGCCTCCTCCTTGCATTTCCAATGCTCTTATGCTAAATGCTCCAGCTTCGTCTTTCAAATTAAATTTTTTATTGTTTTTTATTTGGTAAGGTTGAAAAACAAAAGATTTTTTTTTGTAAGAAACAATATAATCTGCTGTAGTAACTACTTTATCTGCTCCCATATCATTTTTAGAACCACTACTTTGCCTTCTTGTAATGAGACCTAAAAAATTTGCTCTTCCAAAAATTTCGTCGCAGATGAGTTTAAGGTGTGCTTGTTCGTTATCGTCAATAGAAATAAAGATAGCGCCGTCATGGGCAAGCAGTTTATGAAGCAGTTGCAGGCGCGGATACATCATGCAGAGCCATTTATCGTGTCGGCTAAGGTCTTCGGCTTCTTTACCCACCACCTGCCCCAGCCAGCGTTTTATTTTAGGGTCGTTTACATTATCGTTATATACCCATTTTTCGTTACCGGTATTATAGGGCGGGTCTATATAAATGCACTTTATACGTCCTTCGTACTGTGGCAGCAGGGCTTTTAGGGCTTCTAAGTTATCGCCATGTATAATTTTATTGCCGGTATGGGCAGGTTGGTTGGTTTGGGCGCCGTTTTGGTAGCCGTATTGGTGTTGCAGCACCTTAAACGGCACATGCAAGTGGTGGTTTATTACCTTTTCTTTACCTATCCAGTGTAGCGTGGGCATAAATTGGTTTTGGGCTATCGTTTTGTAGTAGGTTTGCTTGGTTAATTGGGTGTGCAAATGTAACCATTTTACCCATAGTTTACAAAAAAACCAAACAACACTGACCAAAGGTGCAAAAACCTTCAAAATTCACCCTAATTTATCGGTAAATTGACCCGATAGGTCAACTTTTTGACCAGATAGGTCAAAGTTT
>DDVC01000185.1:0-425 GCA_002345145.1 Bacteroidetes bacterium UBA2322 | reverse complement strand
GATAGGTCAAAGTTTCGACCAGATTGGTCAAAGTTTTGACCAGATTGGTCAAAGTTTTGATCAGATTGGTCAAAGTTTTGACCCGATAGGTCAAAGTTTTGACCCGATAGGTCAAAGTTTTGACCCGATAGGTCAAAGTTTTGACTCGATTGGTCAAAGTTTTGACCCGATTGGTCAAAGTTTTGACCAGATTGGTCAAAGTTTCGACCCGATTGGTCAAAGTTTTGACCAGATTGGTCAAAGTTTCGACCCGATTGGTCAAAGTTTTGACCTAATTGGTCAAAGTTTCGACCCGATTAGTCAAAGTTTTGACTTGATTGGTCAAAGTTTTGACCAGATTGGTCAAAGTTTTGACCCGATTAGTCAAAGTTTTGACTTGATTGGTCAAAGTTTTGACCAGATTGGTCAAAGTTTCGACCAGATAG
>DDVC01000148.1:19611-22468 GCA_002345145.1 Bacteroidetes bacterium UBA2322 | reverse complement strand
CCGGTAAAACCCGATAACCAAAATAGTAACAACCCCTACACTTTGCGCCTTTGCGAGAGCAAACAAGCCCCCCCAACCCATTTAATTTACCTCTTACCTCATTTTTTTTACTATTATGCGCAAAGGCTCTGTTGTAGAAAACCTGCACATTACCCAAATTGCCGCCGAAGGCAAAGGCATAGCCCGATGGGAGGGTATGGTTATTTTTGTAGAAGATGCCGTGCCGGGCGATGTAGCCGATGTGCGCATTACCGAAAAACGGTCGGATTACGCATCGGGTAAAATAGTGGCGCTTAGGCAGGCATCGCCCCACCGCATTGAGCCGTTTTGTGAGCATTTTGGCGCCTGCGGCGGCTGCAAGTGGCAGTATCTGGCATACGCCCAACAAGCTGAATACAAGGAGCAAATTACCCGCGAAGCCTTTGCCCGTATTGGTAAATTAGATTTTCCGGAGCCGCTGCCCATTTTAACCCCCGCCCTAACTGAGTATTACCGCAATAAAATGGAGTTTACCTTTTCGGCAAGGCGCTGGCTACTAACCAACGAAACCCAAACCAACGAACAGTTTATTGACCGCCGCGCGCTGGGCTTTCATGTAAAGGGTATGTATGACAGGGTGGTACACCTAAACCACTGTTTCCTGCAAGCCGAACCCTCTAACCTTATAAGGAACGAGGTACACCGCTACTGTATGGAGCAAAACCTTTCTTATTACGACATTAAAACCCACAGCGGCTACCTGCGCAACCTGCTCATTCGCACCTCTACACTGGGCGAGCTGATGGTGGTTTTTTCGTTTGCCTTTAACAAACCCCAATGGCACGAGCCACTGCTGCAACATGTGCGGCAGCAGTTTCCGCAAATTACCTCGCTCTGTTATACCATAAATGGCAAACGAAACGATATGTGGTTTGACCTTGATATTATTACCCACTCCGGCAATAACCATATCATAGAGCAATTGGGCGGTATGCGCTACAAAATTAGCCCAAAATCTTTTTTTCAGACCAATAGCCACCAAGCCCTTATACTGTACCAAACCATAGCCCGCATGGCGCAGCTTACCGGCCGGCAAACGGTGTATGACTTATACACCGGCACAGGTAGTATAGCCGTTTTTATTGCCAACCAATGCAAGCAGGTAATAGGTATTGAAGAAATAGATGCCGCTATACAAGACGCCCGGTTTAATGCCCAACTGAACAATATACACAATGCCCAATTTTTTACCGGCGATGTGCGAAAAATTCTTACGCCCGATTTTATTGCCCAACAGGGTAAACCCGATGTGCTGATTACCGACCCACCGCGCGCCGGTATGCACCCCGATGTGCTTAAACAAATTTTGTACCTTGCCCCGCAGCGCATTGTGTATGTAAGCTGCAACCCTATTACGCAAGCGCGCGATTTGCAAACCCTTTGCCAACAATACCGCATTGTGCAATTGCAACCCATTGATATGTTTGCCCATACTTACCATATAGAAAATGTGGCATTGTTAGAAAAAATAGGGTAGCAGTAGCAGCGTTTAAACTACGCTATGCACTTTATATGGGTGCGCCCCGTATATTGGTAGCAGAAACAAAAATGGAGCAAAAAAAAGGGCAACCTGCCGTGTTACCGGTGTTGCCCTAAATGTTTTTTGTTTCTGTAAGAACAAATTTTATTGTTGTTTGTGCATTTATTTATGGTGTGGTAGTTTCAAGGGTAAAATCTTGCCGGGTAGAGCGGTCTTCTACAATAGGTACACTGTTTAGGGTAACAGTATTGTAGCCAATAGCGGAGCAGGTAAGCTCATAGCTGCCGGCAGGCAAATTACCAATACCATATTTACCATTGGTATCAGTAAGGGCGGTAATACCTAAGCCGGTTATGGTTATTTGAGCTTCAACAATAGGGTTTCCGTTGGCAGCATCGGTAACTTTTCCGAGCAAACTTAGGATTTCTTGGTTTTCTTCGCTCCCGGGCAAAAGGTATTGGTTGTACTTGGCTATATTATCTCTATAAATAATTTTGGCGGCAGAAGAAACAAGAGATAATGTATCCCAAAGCCGGTTATATATGCCAATGCGTTCAGCGGTAAGGGTAGGTCGGCCTTTAACATAGTTGTTTTGTTCTTGGTTGGCAGTATCAAGGGCATCGGCAAGGTCTTTAATTCGGGCTATTTTGGCTGCGCCAAAATTAACAACATCAAGCTGAGCTGCATATTTATTAGCCACCGAGTACAGGTCGCGCATAAATTCTATCAGTTGAGGTTGATTACCGCGTATATTGTTGTAGTTATCTGCCCCAAATTCGTTTTGAATAGCCTGGTTGTCGCCAAAGGCTTTTCGCACAAAAAACTTTACCTCTTGGTAATAGTTTTGGCAGTTTTTCATGGCAGCAATAACCAAGTTGGTATATTGTGTTTGCACATCCACAATAATCTCATCGGTTAACTGGGCTTCGGCGGCATTGATTTTTACAAGCCACTCAGCGTTAAAGGCTGCATCAAAATCGGGATCTAAGGCTGCAAAATCAGCTATATCCGCAGTAAACAAATTGCGCATGTCTTTGGCATATTCTACCACATACGCATCGGGAACATTAAATTTTCTTTTTGCTTCCATTGCTTTTTATATTTTATGGTTATTAAAGTATTGTGTTGCGTTTAAGCGGCTTTTAGCGTTTAAACTGCAAATAATGATTATTTTTTTCTACGCTTATTTAACGACTTTTTTTGAAAAAAAGTTTACGGCTACAACAAATTTATTGGTTTAAACAATCAATTTGTATGTAGTGAGCCTTTAATAAAGCAAATCATAACATCAACTTCTTGCATTTGAAACTTAGCTACTGTTCTTTGAGGCTTAGTTAC
>DDVC01000148.1:0-19414 GCA_002345145.1 Bacteroidetes bacterium UBA2322 | reverse complement strand
TACTGTTCTTTGAGGCTTAGTTACTATTCTTTGAAGTTTAGTTATTATTCTTTGAAACTTAGTTATTGTTCTTTGAGGCTTAGTTATTGTTCTTTGAGATTTAGTTACTGTTCTTTGAAACTTAGTTACTGTTCTTTAAGGCTTAGTTATTGTTCTTTGAAACTTAGTTACTGTTCTTTGAGATTTAGTTACTGTTCTTTGAGGCTTAGTTATTGTTCTTTGAGGTCAAAGAGGTGCAACTACGGGTCAAAAAGGTGCAACTATAGGTCAAAAAGGTGTAACTATGAGTCAAAAAGGTATAACTATGAGTCAAAGAGGTATAACTATGAGTCAAAAAGGTATAACTATGAGTCAAAGAGGTATAACTATAGGTCAAAGAGGTATAACTATGGGTCAAAGAGGTATAACTATGGGTCAAAGAGGTGCAACTATAGGTCAAAGAGGTGCAACTATGGATAAAAAGCAATCTATTTAAACAATTGTTCAATATAATTGTTTTAAACAAGTATTTACCTAACTTCTTCCATGAGCATTTGCCTAAAATTCACCTAATATTGGGGTAACTTAAATTTCAATTTAGTTCAACATTTTTTAATTTTAACAACACAGTAACAGTAAAACAGAACACTACCTTTGCGGCGCATATTTTTTTAATATCTCTTAACCTAAATTGTTCAAAGTATGCATCGCAATTTATTACCTGTTTTAGCATGGGTATTGGTAGCCGGCATTATGCTGCTCGGAAATTACCGCGCATTAGCACAAGGCACCACTACCGCCGCCATAAACGGCACTGTTACTGACGAAAAAGGCGAAACCCTGCCCGGTGCAACGGTAGTAGCCACCCACCTGCCATCGGGCAGCCAGTATGGAACCGTAACCCGATTAGACGGACGGTTTAACCTTCCTAATGTACAGGTGGGCGGACCATACAAGGTGGTAGCCGGTTTTTTGGGTTACGAAGAAACGGTAAAAGACAATGTTTTCCTAAAACTTGGTCAAGACCAAAGGCTTGATTTTACCCTAACCGCTAAAACCGTAGAACTGGAAGGCATAGAAATAGCCGTTAACCGAAATGCGGTAATTGGTTCGGGGCGTACAGGCGCACAAACCAACCTTAGCGAGCGCGATATTACCGCCTTGCCCACCATTAACCGAAGCCTTAATGATTTTGTGCGCGCCACCCCGCAAGCCACTATTACCGGCGAAGGCGGTATTTCTATTGCCGGCACCAACAATCGCTATAATGCCATCTTTATTGACGGGGCGGTAAATAACGATGTGTTTGGCTTGGCATCGAGCGGCACCAACGGCGGGCAAACAGGCATTTCGCCCGTGAGCATTGATGCCATTGAGCAGTTTCAGGTAGTATTAGCCCCCTACGATGTGCGCTTGGGCGGTTTTGCGGGCGGCGGCATTAATGCCGTAACCCGAAGCGGCTCTAACGAGTTTCAGGGCTCGGCTTACTGGCTGTTCCGAAACGAAAACCTAACCGGCAAAACGCCCACCTACCTGCTGCCCGATGGCGAAGAGCGCACCAAAGTAGCGCCTTTTACCGCACAAACTTACGGCTTGCGCTTGGGCGGTCCTATTGTAAAAGACAAGGCTTTTTTCTTTATTAACGGCGAACTGCAACGCGACGAAACACCCCGCCCCTTTGAGTTTAGCAGTTATACCGGAAGCGTTACCGAACAAGATTTGGCTCAACTTGTAAGCAGATTAAACGAATTAGGCTACGACCCGGGCACCTACCTTAATGTGGTGAACAAACTTACCAGCAATAAGCTCTTAGCCCGATTTGACTTTAACCTTTCCGATAAACACAAACTCACCCTCCGCCACAGCTACACTAAAGGCGAATCAACCACTCCCGCCGCATCGGGTAGCAGGGTTATCAACTTTTCTAATGCCGGTATTTTGTTTCCCTCCGTTACCAACTCCTCTGCATTAGAACTCAAAAGCCACTTCTCTAACCGGCTCTCCAACAACCTTATACTGGGCTTTACCGCAGTAAATGATGACAGAAACCCAATGGGCAACCCCTTCCCCTTTGTACTCATTAACGACGGCAACAGCTCTATCCGTTTTGGCAGCGAGGAGTTCTCTACCGCCAACCTACTTACCCAAAAAATCTTTACCCTTACCAATAACTTTAACCTTTACAAGGGTATTCACAACATTACCATAGGCACACACAACGAGTTTTACCAAATCCGCAACGTTTTTGTGCGCCAAAACTTTGGCTCTTACCGGTTTAGCTCCTTACAAGATTTCTTAACCGGCGCTAATGCCGCCCAATACGACCGCAGCTACTCACTTGTGGATAATGTAACAGGCGACAACACAGCAGCCGCCGCCGATTTTGCCGCCATGCAACTGGGCTTGTACGCCCAAGACGAAGCCTACGTAACCCGAAACCTTAAACTTACCGCCGGTATCCGTTTAGATATACCCATTTTTACCGATAAACCACAAACCGATACCTACTTTAATGAAACCACCATACCCCTCATTGAAGCAGCTTACCAAGGCGTTTTAGATGACCCCCTGCAAGGCGCACGTGCCGGTCAAATGCCTAAAACACAACTCATGCTATCGCCCCGTATAGGCTTTAACTGGGACGTAACAGGTAAACAAAAAACCCAAATCCGCGGCGGCGCAGGCATCTTTACCAGCCGTGTTCCCTTTGTTTGGCCAGGCGGTTCTTTTACCAACAACGGCTTATCGGTAGGCGGGGTGCGCCAGTTTAACGTGCCCTTTATTGCCAACCCCTTTAACCAACCCACCACCGTTGATTTTGGCGGAACCGACAAAATACCCTCAGGCGAAATGAACCTCTTTGCCAAAAACTTTAAATACCCGCAAGTTTTTCGCACCAGCCTTGCCTTAGACCAAGAGCTGCCCTTAGGCATTACCGCCACCGTAGAAGGATTATATACCAAAACCCTCAACAATGTTTTTTACTACAACCTAAACATTAAACCCGCCGATAAATTCCTTGCCGGTACACCCGATGACAGACCCATTTACAACCAACAAAGCCGCATAGACAATACCTACACCGGCATTTACTTAGCAGGTAATACCAACGAAGGCTACACCTACAACCTTACTGCACAACTCCAAAAAGCCTTCCAAAAAGGTTTCAACGCCAGCCTTGCTTACACCTTTGGGCGCGCCGTTTCGGTTTACGAAGGCACCTCCTCCCAAAATTCTTCACAATGGCGAGGGCAACACGCCGTTAATGGCAGAAACTTTGCTACACCTGCCCGGTCCGATTTTGATATGGCACACCGCATTGTAGGTTTTGGCTCTTACACCATCAACTACGGCAACAGCTTTGGCGGCGCTACCACCATTTCCTTATTTTATAACGGCCAATCGGGAGCGCCATTCTCTTACATTTACAACGACGACGGTAAGGTAAACAACGAAGACTCGCGCGAGCGAAACCTCATCTACATTCCCCAAAACCAAGCCGATATAGTATTGGTTCAAGACGGAGCCCGCACTCCCCAGCAGCAATGGGAAGAACTCAACGCCTTTATTGAAAACGAAAACTACCTAAGCCAAAACAGAGGTAAATATGCTGAGAGAAACATGTCAAGAACACCCTTTACCAACATTTTTGACCTCCGCATTTTGCAAGATGTAGCCATAAAAGCCGCCGGTAAACGCCACGCCCTACAATTCTCGCTCGACATTTTTAACCTCAACAACCTCCTCAACAAAGATTGGGGGCGCATTTTCTTTGCTCCCGCATCGGGCGGTAATTTTAACAACTACGAACTCCTTACCTTTAAAGGCTTCCTTGACCCCAACGGCTCTACCCCAGATACCGTCGATGACACCACACCCACCTTTACCTTCCCCGCACAAACCCGCGACCCCTGGGATTTAAACACCCTCAACTCGCGCTGGCGCATGCAGTTAGGCGTGCGATACCTGTTTAATTAAACAGTTCCTTTTGTAACCCTTTCCACCCCCTTCAAACCCGCTTCGGCTTTTTGCCCGAAGCGGGTTTTTTGTACCTACTTACCAGCCCCCCTTTCTTGTTCTATGCCGGGCGCTTTGCCGTGTTTTATGCACAAAACAAGTTTAATGCTCACAAAAACGCTAAGCTTTTTTACGCCCAATTTGTAAAAGTTCATAGTTAAAGTAGTATGCCCCCAAATTATGCACCCCCAGCTTAGTAGTTTTGGCTTTTATACCACCCCAACCCAATCATAGGGTTATATAGTGTTTTGCATTTGGGGTCAAATCGGGAAGCGCCAAGTTTAATCAAAGATTGCGGCTTGTATGCAGCATCTGCAAACAATCCGTTATTCAGCCATTTGGACAATAGCGTTAAACTCATTGGGTGTGAGCGGCATAACCGATAACCTGCTTTGTTTAATAAGCCCGATGTTGGCAAGAGTAGGCGTTTCTTTTATTTGTTTTAAGGTAACCGCATTTTTAAGCGGGCGCTCAACGGTAAAATCTACCACTACCCAGCGCGTATCGGGAGTGGTGGTATCGGGGTAGTGTTCTTTTACCACCCTTGCAATGCCTACCACTGCCGGGTTAATAACGCTGTGGTAAAACAAGGCTAAATCGCCCACTTTCATTGCCATAAGGTTGTTGCGTGCTTGGTAGTTTCGCACACCTTCCCACATATCGGTACCTTTGGCTACAAACTCGTTCCAGCCGTAGGTTTCCGGGTCAGATTTAATTAACCAATAATTCATAGTGCAGTATTTTATTTTGTATGGGTAAATAAATACGATAGCGGTTAATACAGCAGCTCCCAAGCGCTGCGGTAGGCGTTTATATCTTCGGCGTATTGGAGCAGGTTTTGGTAAAAGGGGGTTACGGCAATGGTGCCACTATCGGCGGTAATAACCAATTTCTTTTTGGCGCGTGTCATAGCTACATTGGTACGTCTAATATCAGCTAAAAAGCCAATTTCGCCGCGGTCATTGCTGCGCACTAAACTAATGCCTATGACATCGCGCTCCTGTCCCTGAAACCCGTCAACGGTATCAATAGAAATTTGGCTGCGGTATTTCATCAGGGTTTCATAGTGAGTTATGTCTTTTTCAATGAGCCGCACCTGCTCCTTATAAGGGGCAATGATGCCTATGGTAGTTTGCTTAACAACATCGGGCAGCTCTGTTTGTAGCAGCTCCACTATTTGCGATAGGTATTTGAGCAGCAAGGCAGCTTCTTGGGGGTTGCTGTAACTTAGGTTTTGTGGGTTTTGCACCTCTTCAAAACCGCAGCCGGCAGTATCAATCAGTTCAAAAGGCTGGTTCAGTTCCGGAAAACTGCTTTGGGCAAGTGCGGCAAGGGTATGGTGCTGTACGGTAGGGTGGGCATTGAGCTGTGTTTTGTAAAAAGTAATGCTGGGAAAGTGCATAATTTTTTCGTTCATGCGGTATTGTGTTTGCAGCATAGTATGGGCTTGGGTGCGGGTAATACACTTTTCAAACAAAGATTGGTTAAGACCATGTTTGAGTGCATGCGCCGATTTTACCGTAGGCGGAAGTTGGCAATGGTCGCCGGCAAAAATAACGCGTTTAGCTTTAAGTATAGGTATCCAGGTAGCCGGTTCAAGGGCTTGTGCGGCTTCGTCAATAAAAACGGTGTTAAAAGTTCGGTCGCGCAGGGCGGGTTGTGCAGCGCCCACTAAGGTAGCGGTAATAGCTTGGGCGTTATCTAAAACATTTTTGAGGATATAGGTTTCCAATTGTCGGGCATAATCCAGCAGCAAACGGGCTTGTTCTTGTAGGTGTTGCCGTTCTTCGCGGTCTTGTTTGGTAAAAGTACGTTTAAATTTTCGGGCTTCCTTTTGCATTTGAAGCGCTTCCTTTCGCAGTTGGGTCATATTTTTATAGTCAGAGTGGCTGCTTATCTGGTAGTCTAAGGTAAGGTGTTGCAAGTCTTCATCAACCCGTGCGGGGTGTCCTATTCGGGTAACTTTTACCCCGCGTTGGTGCAGTTTAAGGCTTAGCAAATCAACGGCAGTATTACTGGGGGCGGAAACCAGCACCTGTTTTTCGGTATGAATAACGTGCTGAATAGCTCTTACTAAGGTAGTAGTTTTACCGGTACCCGGCGGTCCGTGAATAACCGCCACATCATCGGCTTTAGCTATTTGGAAGAGGGCGGCATTTTGGGATTCATTTAAATCGGGGTAACTAACGTAGGGGTATTTTTCGTAAAACGAAGGTTGGTTATAACCCAGCAAGGTTTCGCGCAGTTGCCCCAATCTTTCGGCGCTTTTAGCTTTGAGCAGTTTTTGGAGGGTGAACTCCATTTCGCGGTAGGTGGTTTCGTTGTAGAGCAGGTCTATCCCCAATTTACCTTCGGTAAGCCAATCGGGTAAATCGGTTTGGCGCACTACTAACCAAAGGGTATTATCGCGCACTTTTTTAATAACACCTTGCAGGGTAGGGCGTTCTCCATCAAAAGCGTTGCTAAACAAGGCTGCCGTTTGACCGGGCTGAAACTGGTGGTTGGGGTTTTCGGCGGGGGTTGTGCTTTGAATTTCAAGGGTATATTGCTCGCTTATACCTATTTCTTCGTTGGCAATGCTTATCGGATACCAAGTAAGCCCCCGTTTTTTGCGCTCGGCAATAGAGGTTTCCTTAATAAGCTGCTCGTATTGTTTCATTTCCTCCTCGCGCTCGGCTTTTATAAGCTGAAGCAAGTGTTGTATCTCGCTGGCGCTGTTTTTTTCCATAGAATCAATTGGCTAAAACCTAATCAGTGGTGGTAAAAGCAAAAAACCCGCTGTAAATCATTGACTTACAACGGGTTTTTTAGCGGACTGGACGGGACTCGAACCCGCGACCTCCGCCGTGACAGGGCGGCATTCTAACCAACTGAACTACCAATCCTTTTACGTTAGCTTGTGGTTACTTCCGTAAAGCGGGTGCAAATTTACGACTGTTATTGGTAATGACAAACTTTTTGCAAAAAAAGTTCCTACTTTTTTTTGTCTAAGGCAATTTTGTGGTTTTTCAGCCCCTTCAAACAAGAGTACTCCACTATGTGAAATACAAACTCCATTAGAATACCTCCTAACCAAGGAACGCGGCAGGTGTACTGCGATAGCTAAGAAGCCTCCAATGGATTTTCCCTATTTTTGGGTTTAGGGTGTTATATGGTGAAACGCTTGTTGTTGCAAATTATCATGCAAAATCCGGTATAACTAAGTGGCTGTATAAAAATTTTTACAAAACGATTACACTCCACTTTGAAAAGTGATTATCTTTACCCCGAAAACATTAACTCCATTGGTGAGTTATGAGCGGTTAGTTATGAGTGGTTAGTGTTTAGTACCAACTACCATTTGCCACTCACCTCTCACTTTTCACCATTTACTATAACCCATCGTTCCTCACTCCTAATTTACAAAGCTATGTGGTCTGACGCAATACAAATGTTTTTTCTGCTGCTGGTTACCTCTGTGCTAACCTACCTTGTTTTCTGCTGGCGAAAAACAACTAAAATGGCAAAAGAGATAGATGATCTGAATGCCCGACTACAAGACTTACTGGCTCAGAATGCTATTTTAAACGACCGAAATGCCAAGTTTGAAGCCAATATACTCCAGCTTAAAACAGATTTAGCCAATGCCGCGCAGCAAAAAGCAAACCTACATGCAGAACTGCGCACAGCTCAAAACCAAAACGCCGATAGGCTGCTGCGCATTCAAACATTGGAGGGTTTTGAGGCGCAACTTATTAACCTAAACTCGCAGTTTGTAAACCTCGAAACACAGCACGGTCAAATAACCCTCCAACTGCAACAGGCTCTAAACGAAAAAGAAACTTTAAGTTCTCAACTTGCCGAGCGCCATGCTGCTTTCCTTGCCTTAGAGGAGCGCTATAATGCGCTGCTCAACAGCTCAAACCAACTTAGGGCAGAAGTTGATACCCTACAGCTCCAGATTGCCGGCGCTAATACCCAAGATGAACCACTTCAACTCCAAATAAATACCCTAACTGCCCAATTAGATGACGTAACCTTTGGCAGTAATGCCTTGTTACAATCTATTGAAAGACAACAACAAGATATTGACAACCTGAAACAAGAAACCGATACGCTTAATGCTCAGTTAGACCAAAGAGAGAGCCTTATTGCCTCCTTACAGGCACAACTTGCCGCCAAAGAAGCCAACGAGCAAGCCACATCGGGAAATAATAACCCAACCGATCCCGATGACTTAAATGCTCTTATTGAAGCCTTATCTATGCAAGTAGGCAATCTTGAAATGGTTCGCTCCGGCTTAACCAACACGCTTAACACCGCTCAAACCCAACTTGCCGATAAAGATGACTTTATTACCTTATTGCAGGGTAAAATTGCCTCATTAAGTGTACACCTTGCCGACCAGGAAACCATTAACAGCCAACTCCATATAGAGCTTGATGACTGCCGCAAAAAATACAACGCAACGGCACAAGAGTTATCTGACGAAGAAAAAAAGCTGGCAGAAATCAGAGCAAAAATGAGCCTCATTAACTTTGAGCGCATAGGTTTTGCTTCCGAAGCCGATAAAGATAACCTACAACTAATTAAAGGCATTGGTCCGTTTATTGAGCGCAAACTGAATGCTTTGGGCATTTTTACCTTCAGGCAAATTGCTAATTTTACTCCCGAAGACGTGGAGCGCGTAACCGATGCCATTGAGTTCTTCCCCGGCAGGATAGTGCGCGATAACTGGGTAACGCAAGCCGATGAATTTGCCCGTTCAAAGGGCAAGTAAAAGCTCCAACATCAGGCAGGCAAACTGTTCCAAAAAATAGTGGCAAACTCGGGTAAATTGGCGCATACCAAATCGGCAGGGGGAATTTGTTTGGGCAATAGTGGCTCATTATTGGTAACAAATACCGTTTTCATGCCCAATTTTTTACCAAACGCTATATCAGTAGCACTGTCGCCCACCATAATTGCCTGCCTAAGGTCTATCCCCGGAAACTGTATGCGCGCTTGTAAAGCCATACCTATGTTTGGCTTTCGGCAAAGGCACCGCACTTGTGCCAAATGTGGGCAAAAGAAAAACCCGTCAATACTGTCATCGGTAGCCGTTTGGATATACCTGAAAATGGCGTAAAGGTCTTCATCGGTCATTAACCCCTTGCCAATGCCCTGCTGATTGGTTACTACCAAAATGCGGCAAAAATACCTACGCAGTTGTTTAATAACATCGGGCACCTGCTCAATAAAGGCAAACTGCTCAACCGAGCGCACGTATTGGGTTTTAAGATTTTGATTTATCACCCCATCGCGGTCTAAAAACAAAGTCCATTGCGGATTTATCTGCCACCTGCTAACAATTAAACCGGGCAAAGGGGGTGTGTGGTAATGGTTCATGCGCACAGCTCAGGCAAGGAGCGAAAAAAGTTCTGTTTCAATCATTTGGCACCAAATATGCCCTATCAGTATATGGGCTTCCTGAATACGGGGCGTATTGGCAGAGGGTACAGCCACTACCATATTGCAGTATTGACTAATGGTTTGCGTATGTTCTCCGCAAAGCCCAATGGTGGTAATACCTATATTGCCGGCTTGTTTTAGGGCATTTAATACATTAACCGATTTACCCGAAGTAGAAATACCAATAAGAACATCGCCGGCGCTGCCAAACCCTTCAATCAGCCGGCTGTAAACATGTTCATAACCATAATCATTAGCCACCGCCGTAAGGTACGAAGTGTTTACATGCAGCGCTTCGGCAGGCAGAGGGGGGCGGTCATGATAAAATCTGCCCGATAACTCGGCGGCTATATGTTGAGCATCGGCAGCGCTGCCGCCATTACCGCATAACCAAACCCTTTTTTTTTGTTTAAAGGCGGCTATCATAGCCCAACCCGCCTGCTCAATGTTTTGAAGCAAGGGGGCATTGGCGGCAATAGTTTGCTTAACCGAAACCGACTCTTGTATAATGTTTGTAATTAGTTGCATAATATACTAAGTAAGAAAAAGCACAGCTATAAATACAACCTGCCATGCAAACAGGTTCACCCGCATTGCCCTACCAACGGTGTTTTGTTTTTTTTGAGCCGCCGAAAGAACCTTTGCCGCTTAGTTTTGCGTTTATAGTAAGTGTTTAAACCTAAAACCTAACAACTTTTTCTAAACCAATAAGCAACCATGCAGTACAAAGATTATTACCAGATATTGGGTGTAGATAAAAATGCTACTCCCGATGAAATTAAAAAAGCCTACCGAAAACTGGCAAACCAATATCACCCCGATAAAAACCCGGATAACAAAACCGCTGAGGAAAAATTTAAAGAAATTAACGAAGCAAACGAAGTACTGAGTGACCCCGAAAAGCGAAAACAATACGATATGCTGGGCGCTAACTGGAACCGATACCGACAAGGTGGCGGAGCCGGCGGTTTTGACGATTTTTTTAGAAGTGCCGGCGGTGGTACATACACCAATTTTGACAATTTGAGCGATATTTTCAGCCAAATGGGCGGCGGCAGTATTTTTGAACAAATTTTTGGCGGCATGATGGGTGGAAGCAATACCCGACAGCGCGCCCGCAAAGGCAGCGACCTAAAAACCGAGCTAACTATTACCCTTGCCGATGCTTACCATGGCACGCAAAAGGTAATAGATACCGGCACACAACAACTGCGCCTTACCATTAAGCCGGGAGTAGAAGATGGCACAACCCTACGCATACCCGGAAAAGGCAGAGCCGGCAGCAATGGTGCGCCGGCGGGCAATTTGCTCATTGCCGTAAAAGTGCTTCCCCAGCAAGGCTGGGAACGCAAAGGAGATGACTTGTATGGCACATTGCCCATTAGTGTTTATACGGCTGTTTTGGGTGGCAAAACTACCATTGAAACACCGGCAGGCAGTATTACGCTCACCGTACCGCCCGAAACGCCCAACGGCAAAACTCTACGCCTTAAAGATAAGGGTATGCCGGTTTATGACCAGCCCGGCAAATTTGGCAGTATGTATGTAACCATTTCGGTTCAACTGCCCACTAACCTTACTGCCAAAGAAAAAGAATTGTTTGCCCAACTTGCCGCCCTTAGGCAATAGTCATCATCTCTACCAATACAAAAACAAAAAGCCTGCTCATGTAATACGTGGGCAGGTTTTTTGTTTTTGTACTCCTTCATTGCAGGAGGCAGGTTTAAAAATGCAGTTGTGTTATGATGTTAGGGGCTATGCTTCCTCAGTATTGGTATCATCGGGGGCTGCTATTGCAACATCCTCTGCTATTGGCAATGTTTCCTCCTCTGCTTCTGTTGTAGGAGTTGTTTCGGCAACCGTTTGGGCGGTAGCGGCTTTTTCTGCTTCGGCTTTTGCTTCGGTAAGCATTTTTAGTTTAAGGTGTAAATCAGAAACCTCTCTTTTAAGTTTGGCAATTTTTTCTCTTACCTCTTTAAGAAGCGGGTTATCGGGTTTGGCATTGGTAAAAAAGCCTAAGTTGTTTTCATACTGCGATATATCGGATTGCAGTTCTTCAATTCGGTTTTTAATAGCCTGCTGTTCACTCTTTACCACCTGATTTACATTGTTATTGCCGTTTGCCATTTGTTGCACGCGGCTTTTAAACTTATGTGCCAACCGTTGTTCGCGGTCAAGTTTAAGTTTGTCGTATTTTTCGTCTAAGGCGGCGGTAAAGGCAGCCTGAAGGCGCTCTTTTTCTTTAAGAGGCACAAAACCTATTTCTTTCCACTCTTTGCTAAACGCCTGCAATTGGTTATAGTTCTCATCGCGGTCTTCGGCAAGTTCGTAATTATTTACGCGCTCAATAAGTTCTTCTTTTTTAGCTAAGTTTTCCTGCTCGGATTGTTCGCGGCTGCCAAAGAAAGTTTTTTTGGCATCAAAAAACTTATCGCAGGCTGTGCGGAAACGGTCCCATAGTTTGCGCTCTTCGCCAATTCTTGCAGCGCCTATTTTTTTCCATTCTTGCTGCAATTTCACCAGCAAATCAGTAGTGCGTTTCCAGTCGGTATCATGTTGCATGGCTTCTGCTTGCTCACAAAGGGCAATTTTGGCAAGTTTATTTTTCTCGCGCTCTTGGTCAAGTCCTTTAAAATGGCTTTGTTTAAGGTCAAAAAACTTGTCGCAGGTTTCTCTAAACGTTTGCCATACGTCTTCGTTTCTTTCAGAAGGACCTATTTTGCGCCATTCTTCCTGTATAGCAAGTACCTCCTCGGTTTTTTCCTGAATTGTTTTAAGTTGGCTGAGGTCGGTTTCTAAAATAGCAGCCACGCGGTCTATAAGAGTTTGTTTAGCCTGTAAATTTTCGTGCAAGTTTTGTTTACGCTCGCCGTAGTGGGCTCTTATTTTACCAAAGATAAGGTCGGTTACATCTCTAAAACGTTGGTTTACTTCGTCTTTGTTATCGGCAGGCACGGGTCCTATACCTTTCCACTCGTGTTGTAGTTCTTTAAGATGGGCTTCCATTTGGGTTATAGATTCCATTTCGGCAACCTGCTCCATTTTGGCTATAACATGATTTTTCTTTTCCATATTAAGTTTAAAATCCAGCTCACGCATTTCCTTCATTAGGTTTACGTTGTGGTAAAACAAGTCCACCTGATAGCTGTAAGTTAGTTGGAGGTCTTTATAGCGCGGGTCATCTATATTACCTACTTGCTTCCATTCTTCTTGCAAGGCGTTAAACTGTTTAAAAGTTTCACCAATGCCGGTAGCGCCTACAGAGTGGGCACATTCGGTTATTTTAGCAAGTATATTTTGTTTTTCGTTTAGTTTTTGTTGTTTTTCGGCTGCCAATTGTTTTTCAAGCGCCTGCAAAATTTCATCGGCTTGTTTTTGGAGTTCTTCAAATTTTTCGTCGAGGGGGTCTGTTGGCGCTTCAAACCGAGGTTTTTCGGGAACTTCTATTTTAGGTGCGTCTTCGGGTAAAGTGGCGTTAGTAGTTTCTATTTCTTTTACTTTTTCTTTCCACTCGTTTTCAAAAGCCTCTCGCAATTCGTTAAATATAGTGCGTTTGGCGGCAAAAAAATCGTTTCTGATGTTCTTGTACTGGCTGCGAAGCGCTTTAGGATTATTATCCTGAATGAGCTGTTCTAAACGGGTAATGGCAAGTTCTTTCATAAGTGAAACTTTAAATGGGGTTTAGGTGGTGTGAACAAAACCGGTGCATGTGCACAAATTTTTTTTGAAAAGTGGCGCAAATATACAGTACTAATTGCAACAAAGTTTACAATACTGATAATTTCCCGCACAAATTATTACATAATTAAGGTAAAAACAGGGCATTTAGGCAAATTTTACCAAAATCATAAAAACAAATGCACATGTAAAAACCTGCCGGGCGCAAACAGGTTAGGGTGTAATGCAGTAGGTACAACTTATTTGCCCATTTTCTGAACCATACATAAGGCGCTTATGTTGTAATAAATGACAATCACTAACTAAATTGTTTTACTTTGTAGCCAATGGTTGTGCAGGTCATTTTCTAATCATTTTTAACTACTTGGTTATGCGCCTTAAGTTGCTTTTTATTTTTCAATTATTTCTGTTTGCCGGTTTTATGACCAGTCAGCTCAGTTGCCAACAATCAATTTCTCCACAACAAATACAAAAACCTCAGAACATGGCTTTCAAATTACCTGATTTACCTTACGCTTACAATGCCCTTGAGCCGCACATAGATGCGATGACTATGGAAATTCACTACTCTCGCCACCATGCAGCATACACCAACAACTTGAATGCTGCCATAGCCGGTACCAATTTGGAGGGTAAAACCATAGAAGAACTCATGCAAGTGGCAGGCTCTAACACAGCTGTGCGCAACAATGGCGGCGGATTTTGGAATCACAACTTTTTTTGGTCGGTTATGTCGCCCACCGGTGGCGGTGAACCTGCCGGCGCATTGGGGGCGGCTATAACGGCTCGATTTGGCTCTTTTGATGAGTTTAAAAAGCAATTTAGTCAGGCAGCCGTTTCCCGTTTTGGTTCGGGCTGGGCTTGGCTTGGTGTAAAAGCCGATGGGAGCCTGATGATTTGCTCTACTCCCAACCAAGACAATCCGCTAATGGATATTGCGCCCGATAAATGTACCCCCATTTTAGGCTTAGATGTTTGGGAACACGCTTATTACCTTAAATACCAAAACAAACGCCCCGATTACATAAGCGCATTTTTTAACGTAATTAATTGGCAGCAGGTAAGCGAGTACTACGCTGCTGTGGGGGGTAAATAACCTCTTTTTTTACATGCATAGGCTTTTTTGTGCATGATAACCTTGTTGTAAAAGCCACAAATACACAAATTGTATAGTATTTGAGGCTGTTGCATTGTGATAAAAAATGGGTGTGCTATATATATCCTAAAAAAACCCTTTTCAATACCCGAAAAGGGTTTTTTTTAAATTTGTTTTATTGTGCCACCCTACCCATGTTATTGCACCTAATGCCTAACGACATTCAAAACTCTTTTAGAAGCTCAAATAGCAGCAGACACCCTACCCATGTTATTGCACCTAATGCCTAACGACCTCCAAACAATAATATATGCAGCAAACCCAATACAAAATAAATATACTGGTTATATATTCAAGGCAGCATCATGCCCACTACCAAAGTTTGGAGCGTTGTATAAGCGCCGTGCGCAGGCAATTGCTTCCGGATGGGGCTTCTGCACTTATTTGCCACTCGTTAGTGGTAGAAGATTTTGCAACATGGCAGCACACCGCATCGGGTTTTCTAAAAACTGCGCACATCGTATTACTTCTGGTAAACGAAGCCTTTTTTGGTACTGATATATCGTTACTCCAAAAAATAATTGCCGCTAACACTCAACCTGATGTGCTGCTGGCTGCCGCTCCACCTCCTAACTTGCGGTGGGAGAACACCGGTTTTTACCGTTGGCTAAAACAATACTTTGATATACACCTGCTTACCCAACTTTTAAAACCGCACCATAATTCTGCAAATGCCGAAGAAGAGCTTGCTAAACTGGTTAACTTAGCATTTAACATGCAACAAAGCAAAATTTACCACCTTTATCTACAAGAAGGCAACCAACTTTTTATCCAAAAACAATGGATGGAAGCAGGCAAAAAGTTCCACAACGCACTTGAGCTGGGTTATTACGCCGATACTAATGCAGAACGCTTCCTAATATATGAAAAAATGGAAATATGCAAACATGAGTTGCAGTTCGACCACTTAGTAAAACAAGGTAAAAGAGCCTACCACCAACATAACTACCCAAAGGCTTACCATTTTTTTGAACATGCACTACAGCTAAAACCCGCCCCACAAATACTTTTGCTGCGCGAAGACTGTCTGCGCACACCTTCCCCGCCGCATAAATTAATGAAGCAGTTTTCAGAAGAAACATGGTTTTATGAGTGCCTCCATGAAGGCGACCGCCTTTTTATGCTTCATAAATGGGATGCAGCTCATGAACTCTACGAAGAAGCAGCCGCTATTCATAGTTTCGATTTTGGATATAACCTGTCTAATATCTACCGCCGCATGAAAGCATGCCGTACCGAACGCTGTTTTGAAGAGGCAATTACCCTTGCCAGAGAAGCCTACAAAGCTAAGAATCACAACCAAGCACTATCTTTTTTTGAGGAAGCCTGCTCTATAAAACCCAATGACCCAACCGCACGGCGGCTCTACCACAAATGCCGCCGTATTGTTACACTCAAAAACATGCTCCCGTGGGCTAAATACCTGGCGGGTGCAGTACTGCTGATACTTTTTTTACTTTTGCTCCGTTTTTTTGGTCTGTTGTTCCGCTAAAAATTGTAAAATATATGCCCTTATTCACCAAACACCTTTTTTTTAATCCAATTTTCGCTATTTTTGCCATGTAAATACCTTTTTAGCTTGCTACATGGGTTTTGTACAAAGCCTCACAAATATCTTAATTTCCATAAAACTTCATTTCATGAAAAAAAACATCATCATTGTATTGGTACTACTGCTGGCAATAACCACCGGCGCACAGGTATTGCAAGCCCAAGAACGCGGGGCTACCCAACCTCCCAGCATCAAGTTGTCGGAAAATCCGCAGTTTCAAAACAAAATGAACAATGTGCCACCCGACAGACAACAAGCCGGAAGACCCGATGCGCCTAAAACTGCTTCGGTAGCATTAGACAAAAACGAAAAGGAGCACATCATTAAAGGGTATCGGGTTGACTATAAAGCTAATCCGATGGCTACTGCCGATAATGTTATAGCTACCCTCCTGCTCTTTAATGCCCAAGACGAAAAAGTAGGTATCGTTAATTTTTATGCTGCCGGCGCTAAAGCCCTTACACAAAAGGAAACTATCTCTGACCAGGGAGTGATAACCATGGCCTATCCTATTGAGCTGATGGATAAAGTAACCGAGTTTGTAGCCCGAAACCCGCAAACTGTTATTATCTATAATACTGAAAGCAAAACCGCTTACCTTACTATGGCAGTAATGCCTACCCGCCACCGGTAAACGGCTGTTACAAATCAGGTATAATGGTAAAACATCGGATACTGCGCCTTTTTATGTGCAGCATCCGATGTTTTTTTTGACTATATGCCCAAGTAACATTCTTTTTACCTATTTTTAGGCTTTAGAATAGTGCTTAAAATAAAGATTACCCAAAAAGACCCAGCAGAGCAGCATTTTTTTGCATCAATACAAACCAACCATACACCAATATACCCCTTGCCTTATGCCTTTGTTTACCATAATTCAGATAGAATGCTTAAATACCCAACTGCCAAACCAGCCCGATGAGCTGCAATGCCGCCTGCTTGCCGATGAGCAGGAAATAGCCCATTTTACCCGCTCCATAAATACAGGTGAGCGCTGGGAAATAAGCGAGCCGGTGTTTTATATTAACTCAGTTGCTGTTCAATTATGGCAAGATGCTACACCTAAACCTTATTTTATAGGACAAACTGATGTAAGCCCCAATGATACACCCACCCCTGCCGGTTTTACAGATGAGCTGACCAACGGCGCTGCCCGATACCGACTTTTTTACCAACTTACCCCCTACACTACCAACTCGCTCCCGCTAACTGCCAATTTTACACCCGAAATAACCGAAGCGGCCGGTATTAGACCCGCAAACAGAGCATTAACCCCCAAATCTGCCCCAACAACACAACCCCTCATTTATCAAAGCTCTTTTTTGCCTACCGTAAACGGGTTTGCCTTTGCCAATTATTTTGCCGTTAAACTTCCTTTTTTCAGTGCTGCTAATACCACTTACGGCTTGTGTGGCGGTATGGTAAAAGCCGCCGCCGATTTTTTTGTGCATAACCTGCCCCTGCCTTCAGCAAATGTTATTCCGCAAATAAATACGCCCCTTTACCGCTACTTATTTAAACGCCAGCTACAGAGTTTTGGCGCAGTTTATCATTTATTAGGCAAATTTTTTGCATGGTGGATGTTTAAAAGTGATACCCAGGTGCAAGTGCTTTGCCTTGCTGAATGGAACAATATTAAAGTACAATTACAACAAAAACGCATTGTGCAATTAGGCATGGTGTATGTTAACTTTAAACAAGGAAAACTGTGGGAAAATCATCAGGTGCTGGCTTACGGTTATGAACAGGTTAGCAATGAAACAGCCCATATTTTTATTTATGACCCCAATTTTCCGCGCCGAAACAATGTTTTTATCAAAGCGCAGCAGGTTGCCTTTACCATAGGCAATACTCCTACCTCACTGCTCATTTGTGAGCAGCATGTTCCTAATTGGATTGTGAAACCGGTGCGCGGTTTTTTTGAAATGCCACTAACACCCCAAAAACCGCCAATGCTTGTTTAGCATTGGAACAACTTTACCTGTAAACAAACCTGATGCTTTGTAAAATGTACTCAAATTTTTTCTTCTTTTTGTTAAAGTTACTGCCGGCTTCGGTACAGGTAAACAACCATGCCTCGTTGTTTTGTGTAACTAAAAAAGTGAGCGCTTTTAATTCGCCCGCATATTCCTGCGGATTTTTATACACGTACATAAACTGAGCAGCATGAACACCATTTACCAATGTTTCGCCTACTTCAATAATTTTGTACTCAGTACTTTTTAACTGAAGGTCTTCAAAAAACCATTGAGCAAGGGTACGAAGGTTAAAGGGCGGAATAGAATCGGTTTTTGACTTGGGCAGGTTATAAACCGTAGCAAGTGGTATTACTTCAAAAGTTAAGTTCTCTGCATATACCGGTGTTTGTGCTTCTGCTAAGGAGCTGACGCTTGCTTTTATTGCCGGCGGCAGTTCATATTCGTTCACTGTCCACTCATTGGGGAGGTTAATTTTAAAATTGCGCAGTTGCGCCTGGTATGGGGTAAAATTTCCCAACGGGTGCCTTATAACACCAGATGCCGCCGGACGCTCCTGCTGTTTACACCCGATACCTGTAAAAAACAGACTGCCCGCCATTAATAACCAAAATACCCGCTGTTTTATTTGCCGCATTGCTACCCAACATTTTACAGGGTAAAAGTACTGTTTTTTGACGATGCTTTTTTTGAAAGTAACGCATATTTCTGTGCCCATTGTCAAAGCTGTTATATCTCTTACATGATATAATTGCCGTTATTTTTACTTAGCCGGAACTTTTTTTGTGCAAGCAAACGTTTTGTATTCATACTTTCAATGCAAACATTCTTTTTACCAACTTAAAATGACAAACTTATGGAACCATTTTTACCCGATTTTGAATTACCCGATTATGCAAATACCACAAATCATACTACACCTGTTTCATGGTTTGTGGCTGAAGATGTTGTTCCTTATGCCAAAGTGCCCGAAGACATATTTAACAACAGAAGAATGGTAGTTATGCACTCCATTGCAGGATTGCAATTAACCCGACATGCTCTTAAAAGGTTAGCCCAACGCCAAATCTCCGCTCAAATGGTAACAGATACCATTAAGCATGGCTTAAAGTTGTGTAAACAAGGTTTGTGTTTTTATGTACTAACAGAACGCATAGCCGCTGCAACATTCGCCCGACCGTATGCAGAGCGAGTAGCCAATACCGTAGTAATTGTAAAAAGACCCGATTGCCTGCTCACCGCCTATAAAAACAGCCGGGCACTGCGAACCATCCAAAAAAAACCCAAAAGACTAATGCGCTAACCCACTCTCCGTACTCCCCCATTTGCGTTTTGAATAATTAACCAACTGTTGGGTTTCCGGCAGATGATGCCTGCTAACGACATTTTAAGAACAAAGGATGAACGGGCTGCGTTCCTTCAACTTGTTAATTTTTAGGGACATAACTCTAACATTATTTTGCCCACATTAGACTTCTCCAAAGTTTTCCGCATATGCTACTACTGAATACCCACTACCGATTGCCAAGTAGCATTTACTATCTACCAAGTACCGACTACTTACAGAGTGAGTTCCGAGTTTGATGTAAAATGGTACACGAAGGTAGGAGCGCAAAACCGGCAAAA
>DDVC01000018.1:5944-6123 GCA_002345145.1 Bacteroidetes bacterium UBA2322 | reverse complement strand
GTAGATGTTTCATCATACCCTATCTTCGTGGCACATATAGCTGATATGGGTAGTTCTAAATAGGCTGTGTAGTGGTGGTATATCTTTTCTACCCGTTGGGGGTATATGCCTAATTGCTTCGCTACTCTATAAAAACAATGATGTATTTTCATCAATTCCATCACTTTCTGCTCATACAA
>DDVC01000018.1:0-5518 GCA_002345145.1 Bacteroidetes bacterium UBA2322 | reverse complement strand
AGTAAAAGGGCGACGTTATGTGCAACAGTTCTTCTATGAAAGATTGGAAATCCATGCCAGTTCTTGTTGTTTGAAAGCACTAAGTTAATACGATTTTATCTAATCTGCAACCAATTTCATAAAGAGCCATCTACTTGCCCTGTGTCTGGTCTCAACTAAATTCCTTGTTGTAACCACAACGTTAGCCTGCAAATACGCCATGAACCTGCAATTTTTCAAAAATCTGTGTAAATCAGCCACATCCGCGTTATCCGTGTGCTAATTGCTGCCATAAATCTTGCCAATTGAGTCTGCAAATACACCATAAATTTGAATTGCAGACAGTACCTAAGTAGTTACCAAAAATAAGCAGAAATCTTGTTATAGGCAGTACGTGTTTGTTTTTATATATGCAACCCGTACTGCTTAAATTTGTGGGTCATGTTTTCGGAGCGGAGGTAAAAATACATGGCAAGCGATGCAGCAGCAGCGCAAATATGCCATAACCCATGCGGCTGAAAAATACTGGTGGCTTTGCACACTATTTTTTGATCGTCTAACACATAAAAAACCATGCCGGCAACAATAAAAAAGCCCGATACAGCCAACCAACGTTTATTGGTTTTATTGGGGCATATTTTTTCTGCCAATACAAACAGTATTACACTAAGCCCTATTAGTCCGGGCACTACCACCATGGTATTGAGCTGCCATTTATACAAGGTAAGCAGGGTTACCGCTATTACAAACAAACCCAAAAACAGGGCGGCTAAACCCCGTGCACTTTCATAAGTAGCCCTAAAACGGTAGTAATTGTAGATGCGGTGAACAGAGTACACTACCGGAAACAGTATCATGGAGTTTACCCCTACCATATCTAACTGCTGGGCAACCGCAATGAGCGAAGCATGAAAAAAAGTGCTAAACAAAAACGTTACTACTAAAGCAATACCTAATACATACCCATATATAGGATAACGCACAAGCAGGTTATTGTATATTTTAGCCAACCTGTTTTTTCGGTAGCTGTCGCGGGCAGTAACACCTATAACCAACACCCCAATAAATAGGTATGGTATATTGGTAAGGGTGTTAATAGGTTCGCGTACCAAGTGGTCAAATCGGGTAAACTCGCAAAATACCTCTGCAAAATCAACGGTGGGTTTATACTGCGCCCATAAATCGGTATATATCGGGCTGTAGGTAATTGCCGCCATAATTGCTAATATAACCACCGTTAGCAATAGCGGCACTTTAAGAAAAGGAAAATGTTGAGACATAACTGTTTTATTTTACCCTTTCCGGCAGCCGGTTTGCTGAGGCAGCGGCAATGCCCGCCGAGCTTTGGCTGACGCAAAGGACCCATGAAAAATTTGCACTTAAAAACAAACAAAGAACACACCTACCGCACCGGTATAAGCCGATGCCGGGTGTAATGCCATGAGCAACTTACAGAACTAAGAATGGGCAAGTATTACCCGCCGCAGCCTATAAGCCGGTTAAAAGGAGGCAAATTGTTTGCAAGTGGTTGGGAGGAGGAGGTATCGTTACTTGCCGATAAGGTTAGTGGAGTGTAAAAATCATCGGCAAGTATAAACGGTGGTTGGGTGGTTACTATGGGTTGGAGCAAAGATAAAACAAAGGTTTTATCGGGCAGTGATACATCGGGTTTAATTTTATCGGGCATAAGACTGTAATATTGAGTTATAATGGCACAATGATAAATGCTTTTTATTGTATGTTAGCGGTTATTAGGGTCAAAGGCATTTTTGGCAAGACAGCTTTTACAAAAAACAGCTTTTCCGGTTTGTTTATTTTGGAGGTGCAGTTGTTCGTATAGCTTTACTTTATCAAACTGGTTGGCAATGCCGGGCATGGCAAAATAGGCAATGCTTAAAATAGAAAAAAACAGGGCAACGGTAAAAAGAAGGCTTAAAGCATTACCCGCCCGTTTGGGAGTGGGCGGAAACAACAGCCTGCTAATGCGTTGTTTTAACATGGAACCCTTAGGGGCAAAGGAGTGGGCAAATTGGGGCTGGCGTTGTTGGGTTTTAAGTTTGAGCAGCAGTGCAGCATAAGCCTGCACATTACCCACTCTGGAAACGGCAAACTCATCGGCAATAAACTCGTTCAGGCATTCTAATTCCTTTTTAACGAAATAAAAAACAGGATTAAACAACCAAACGGTTTGCAGCAAACCAAGCGCTACCTTATACCAAGTATCTTTTTGGCTAAGGTGCGATATTTCGTGCCATAAAATTGCTTCTCGCTCCGATGTGGATATAAAATCTAACGACCTGTGCCATACAATATAGGACCGATGTAGTCTAAACGAACAAACCGGCATGCTTTTTGGCGGGTAAAGCAACACATATCTTTGCTTGCCAATCTGCAATACTTGCTTTTGCGAACGGTAAACCAACATTACCAACCATAAAAGCCTAAACACCAAAACTGCCAAAGCCGCAGCACCCGCCAGCCCAAACAAATAAATTATGGCGTTTTGGTTAGCCAGCAGCAAATCGTAAGTAGGATTTGCTTTATAGAGCAATAAATTTTCTTGCGATATTCGGGGGCAATTGCAAAAATGCTCCGCATTTCGGGCAATTTCTATGCACATTGCCATTTCAGAGCCCGATTCGGGGCAGTATTGGGTAAACAGCACTTCGGGTATAGGGTGGCTGTGCAAACAAAGCTGGTAAGTTTCAGAATTTAAATTGCCCAGAGCTTTATCTAACAGAAAAGGCGCTGAAAGACTTGTAAGCACCACGCCTACCAGCAACCGTTTTTGTGTGCGGGCGCTCAAACGGGCAAGGGTAAATAACAGGTAAACAACTATCCCCACTACCGATAACAGGTAGGTTAGCAACAAATACTGGGGAAATGCGTTGAGCATGGTGTGTTATGTTTAATATGCCTTTTTTAATGGTATGAGTTGTACTATGCTGTGTGCTGCGTTTTACCTCTTAGTATTTGTTTTAAAGGTTAATCGGGCATGGGAAGCCAAACCACTCTATAACAATTTATTGACGGCTTTTGTTAAGCAGTTCCTGAATTTCGGCTAATTCGGCATCACTAATATATTCATTATCCACAATAGCCGATACCAAGGAACTTACCGACCCCGAAAAAGCGTTTTGAATGATATTACTCATCAGGTTTTTTTGGTAATCGGGCTGGCTGATAAGGGGGTAATACCGATGGGTTCTTCCAAAGGCTTGGTAGTGTATGAAACCTTTTTCGGCAAGTATGCGAAGCGTAGTAGAAATAGTATTGTAAGCAGGTTTCGGATATTCGTTCCATGCCTCCAACACATCATTCACAAATGCCTGTTCCAGCCCCCACAATATATTCATCACTTTAAGCTCCAGCGGTGTCAAAATTTTGCTCATCTGTTTTAGTTATTATTAATAGTTCAACTTTACGTGCCGGCGGTTATTTGCAAACAAAACCGCGCAGCTTCTTTAACGCACGCAGCGTTTACTTTGCAAATCTACAACTAAGTTTTTAGTTTTACCAATCTTTTAGGAGTTTTTAACACACCGGGCATTTTATAGCGTTTCTATATCCAACTCTCCATTTATCGGAGAGCGGGGTAGCGGTAAATATTCATTTTCCCTGAAACACAGCTAATAAAAAAGGGACAGGTTTCAACGCCTGTCCCTTTGGTTATTTTATCTGAAAACAATATCGGGAATCATAAAAACCCGATGCTTGTTTATCCGATGTTTATCGTACTATCACCACCGGCAATTGCTCTGTATTGCCATTGGCGCGGCGAAGCACAGCATAGTAAGTGCCGCTTGGCAATAAGGTAGCATCTAACTGCAACTCGTAAGCATTTTCAGCTTGCGTTGTGCCGTTAAACAATACAGCCACTTCTCTGCCGTCTATGGCAAATACCGATAGCTGTACTTCTTCTTCTACCGGTGCAAAGAAACTAAGGGTAGTAATGCCGCCGGTAGGATTGGGGTAGGCTTTTAAACCTGCCGCTAATTCTTCGCCGTTTTTGGCAGTGCAGGGCAAAACAGTAATGCTTGCCGTAGTTGAACAGCCACCGCTTCCCGTAACGGTTACCGTATAAGTGCCCCACATGGTAGCCGTAGCCGGATTGCGCAAAACATTTGCGCCGGTAACGCTGTAACCATTAGGTCCGCTCCATGCATAGCTGTTGCCTCCCGATGCAATGAGGTAAATACGCGTACAGTTACTATAGTTGGCAATGGTAGCATTGGGGGCAGTAGTAACCGAAATCGTGCGGCTGGCAGTACTAATACAACCCGATGCGTTGGTAACCGTAACTGTGTAAGTGCCGGCTACTGCGGGAGTGCGGGTCATGGTAGCGCCGCTAAAGCTAAATCCGCCCGGTCCGCTCCATTGGTAGCTAACACCGGCAGTAGTGGCGGTAAGGGTAACAGTGCCGTTGGAACAAAAACCGGTAGCGCCCGTAATACTTGCCAATGTGGGCGAACTTACCGATACCAACCTGCTTGCCGTAGCAGTACAACCACCGGTGCCGGTTACAGTTACAGTGTAAGTGCCGGTCATGGCAGTGGTGGCATTGCTGCGCATTATGGTAGCCCCCGATGCGGTGAAGCCGCCCGGACCACTCCACGCATAACTTACTGCACCTGCCGGTGCGCTAAGACTAATGGTGCCGCCCGAACAAACAGAGGTAGCGCCCGTAATGGTAGCAGAGGGTATAGAATGTACGGTTACGTTTGTACTTAATATGGTGCTGCAACCATTGTTGGTAATGGTTACCGTATAAGTTCCCGACATACTTAGGGTAGCATTGCTGCGGGTTATACTACCGCCGGTGCCGGTAAAACCGTTGGGTCCACTCCACTGATACGTGTTTCCGCCGGTTGCCACCAAACCAATTGTGCCGCCTACGCATACATTGGTTGTACTATTAAGGCTCACCACCAATCCGGGTGGAATGGTTAGGTTTAATACTTCGGTAGTACAGTCGTTTACATTTACCGTATAAACTCCCGATTGTGTATAGGTTAAACCGGTTACTGCCCAAACATAACTGCCACAGGCGGTAACTGTAGTGGTATTGGTTATAGGAGTGCCGGGGGTTATGCCGGTTGTGCCACCCGAACAAACACCACAACCATCAATGCTTGCGGTTCCGTTGGGTACGCCTGCACAGTCGGCACAAGTAGCATTAGGGGTTAAACCGGTGGTGCCGCCCGAACAAATGCCGCAATCATCAACGCTTGCTGTACCGTTTACCACACCGGCACAGTCGGTACAAGTAGCATTGGGGGTTAAACCGGTAGTGCCGCCCGAACAAACACCACAGTTGTCAACACTTGCCGTTCCTCCGGGTACACCGGCACAGTCGGCACAAGGTCCGGTAATAGTAAGGTCGAGTATTTCAGTTTGGCAATTTACCTCAACCGTATAAGTACCCGTCGCTGTGTAAGTTTCTCCGTTCACACTCCATATATAACTACCGCACACACTAATTGTAGTTGTGTTTATGTTCGGAGTGCCTGAAACGTCCCACTCACAAGTAGTGTGGTTA
>DDVC01000019.1 GCA_002345145.1 Bacteroidetes bacterium UBA2322 | reverse complement strand
TAGGTGTTTGTCCAAAGTCTAATAATTAGGTATTCTAAGCGCTCTGTGCTGTAAAGAGCAGCGCGGATAATAGTAGGCAAATGAATTTTTATCAGAAAGTGAAGAGCCAATAGGTTATCTACACGTTTTGTTAAGTGCACGCTGCCTTTATGGGTTCATTTTTGCCATAATAATACCGGCAATTACTACCTGTATAATGCTGTAAGCAATCCAAGTAAGCACCATTTGGAACGATACATTTAGAGCACTGAATGTTATCCACATAGCGGGTAAGGTAGCTACCACGCCATATACCAAGCCAAACTCTACGCCTTTTACCCATAAATTTCCTTGCAGCAAACTTTTAAATCTTTGCCAAAACCACAACAACGCAAAACTCAATACAAATGGATGTAAAAAAAAGAGCCACATTCTTTCGGGAGTGGTTTGAAATACAGCCGGATTGCAGTATTCTTCGCACAATCCGGGAAATAGCCTTACTGCTATGTGCAGCATACTATAACTAAATAGCAATAGCACAATAGCTATTGTTAAACCGGTGATTACCTTTTTTTGCATAAGATATAATTTTGGGTGGAGGGAGGTGAAATAGGGAGGATTGCTTTTGTTTTACCCAATGGTTAAATCGGGATATTTTGTTACAGCAGGTTTACAATGAAGTCAAATTCAATTTCAATAGCATCATTTACTTTCACCATCAGCACTTTTGGCGGCGTAACATCAAAGTCGGTCATTTTAAGTTTGCGCTTACCTCTACAATGTAACCGGGTGGTATTCAATTTGCGCAAATCCATGTCTAACCAATAAGTTTTACTGCATCCGTTCATGTTTATTTCCGTTTTAGCCCTTACGCTTACCCAGTTATTGGTATCATCAAGGCAAGTTATATCGGTTTGGCAGTCATCAATTACCTCCGCAAGCACCAACCCTATGTTTATATTTGGATGAAGGTGGGCATTTAGGGCATTTTGTAAATCGGTGTTCATTTTGCGAATACCACAATCAAAGGAGGTTACAGGGATTTTTAAGTAGGTGTTACCAAATTCCCATATATCCTGTTTACTGCTCTTTTTTAAGGTGTAAGAACGTGCAGGAAACTGCTCTTTACAATTACAAACAAAATTGTTGAGGTTTGTAGTGCCATGTAAGGCTAAGTAGCTTTTCTTATCAAGAACATATTGATTAGTATTGCCGGCTGAAATAAGCCCAATAAATAAAATAACCGCACTTACAATTAATAAGTATCTCAGTTTCCGCATATTACAAAGATGAAAGTAAAACAGAAAGCAGACAATCTGCTAAAATTTGTATTGCCTGCTTTCTGAAAGATGAGCGTATTGAGTTAAAAAAAGAGCCTGTAGAGGTGATTTTAGAATCCAATAACCCCTTCTACCATTAAGCCGCTAAATCTGGCATTGTAGCGTAAATCGGTTGTAGGGAAGTCATTGTAGTTTTGATTAACGTACTCAATTTTGGCAAGGATATTTTTGGTAACATAAGCGCCGGCGGAACCTTGTATGCGATTGAGCGTAACATCTGTTGTACTGGTTCCGCTAAGCTGCTCTGCTGTTACCATACAATATCTTGCGCCCACATAAAACTGTTCTCTTTTACCAAAACGATACAAGAGGTCGCCTGCTAATTGGCTCACTTTGCGGGTATCGGTTTCTGTATTAGAACGACCATTAGCCATTTCGTAAGTGCCAAAAAATTCAGCCCCGGCGTATTTCAAAAAAACATTGCCCATAAAGGCAGTTACTTTGTCGGAAAACCCGGGGTTATATCTGCCAGAAGTAAAACGTGTACTGATGGTTGCATTTTCGGGCTCTACTACTAAGTAGTAGCGCGAACCGGTGCGGTCGCCACCATATAAAGTATTGCTTGCCGAGCTTGCAGTATGATAAACCGAACCGGTAACACGAGCGCGGAATTTATCATTGATTTGTTTGTCGTATCCTAATTTACCAATAATTGATGGGCTTCTTTTAGCTTTATCATCTTGTGGTCTTACTACAGGTTCGGTTACATCGCCTTTTATTTCACCACCGGTAACAGCTAAAACACCCAACAAACCTATTTTGGACTGATAAATAGCCTCGCCGCCAATTTCAGTGGTAAAGGCATCTAAAATGTAGTTGCCTACAAAAGGATTCCACATGGCATTGCCGTTATCGGTACGCCTAAAATGCGAATCTCCATAATTAATTTCAAAATGTCCTACTTTCAGGGTTAGGTTGTTCATTACTTTATCCACAAAATCGCTTTTCAGAAAAGTTAGTTTATCCATTTGTATATAACCGCCCTTTACCCATGCTTCGGGGTGGTGCCTTGATGACAGATAAGTAACCAAACTTACCGAAATGCCTTCTTGCAACTGCGCATCTATATTGAGGTTGGCAGTGGCAAGGTTAAAACCGGGCTTAATTTTAATAAGGGTATCTAAACCAAATTCCTTTTCTAAACCCGATTCATGGCTGAGAGCCTGAAATTGTTGAGCAAAATGACCACCAATGCGCACTTTAAAACCCGATTCTTCGGTTAAAGTGGTTTTGGGAGTTTCAAACATGTTTACTCCCCGCTGGTCGTATGGGCGGTAGTACTGTATATCATTTTGAGCCATGAGGTACAGTGAACTAACCCAAAAACAAAGCAATAAAACTAAAAACCTTTGTTGAAATGTTTGCATAGTTGCTGAAATTTAGATGTTATGAAAGTGCTTAATTTTTAAACGAAACGGTAAAACTTATTTCCACCTCATCGCCGGTTTTCATGGCGCCAAACATAAAGGTTGGTGGTTTAATGTTAAAGTCGGTCATTTTTAACTTTTTAGAGCCGGTAAATTCTATTTCTCCATTCCCCTTCATTTTACCCTTTACCGTCAAATCTGTAGCTTTACTTGTGCCTGCCACAGTAAGATTTCCCCTTACCGATGCCGATATCTCGTTTCCGGTTATAGTAAAACTGTTTACTTTGCTCAACTGAAAGGTAATGCTGGGATATTTTTTGGTGTTCAGTGCGCTGTATATATTATTTTCCATAACAGATCCCTTTTCACTTTTTATTGAATTGGCATCAATTTCTATGAAAACGTCTTGTAGTTTTAAGCCGCCCTCACCTTCAGCTATGCTTACTTTACCGGTTGTTTTTTTTATCTCTGCCAACCAGTTGTGCAGTGTTGAAGTGCCGGTAATGTGTATTTTTGCACCCTGAAGTTTATACACGCCTTGCCCTTTGATTGTAAAAAAAGTTGCACATAATAGCAGGAGCATAAATAAGACTTTCATTTTCTTTTATTTTCTGCAAAGCTACGGCATAAGTGAACAAGCCAACAATGACAAATGTCACTTTGAAACTGATTTTTGTGATTTAAACATGGCTTTTACCCAATAAACCTAAACTACGCTAACCAAAGCATGTACTTTGCTGTATTTGTTTCAAGAACAGCATATTTGCTCATGCTGTAAATTCCTGTTCCGAGTCAGAATTTTACCATTGCTTGTCCTATTAAATTGCACATGTTTGATACCCGCTACTCCCGCCAAATGCTCTTGCCCGAAATGGGCGCTGCCAAACAGCAAAAACTTGCCCAAGCCCGGGTGCTGGTAGCCGGTGCCGGCGGTTTAGGCTGCCCGGTTATTCAGTATTTGGCAGCAGCCGGCGTAGGGCATATAGGCATTGCCGATGCCGATACCGTAGAGCTTACCAACCTTAATAGGCAAACCCTTTACACGCCTGCACAAGTGGGTGTTTCAAAAGCCCGGTTGGCTGTCCAATGGGTTCAGGCATTTAACCCGCATATTTCCTGCACTGCTTATGAAACTGCGCTTACCCAATACAATGTGCCCGATATTTTGCCCAATTACCACCTACTTATAGATGCTACCGATAACTTTACCGCCCGATACCTGCTCAACGATGCCGCTGTATTGCTTAACAAACCCTTGGTTTATGGTGCAGTTTACCGCTTTCAGGGGCAGATAGCCGTGTTTAACCTGCCCCTGCCCGATGGCAGTTTTTCTGCCAACTACCGGCACCTGTACCCCACACCCCCACACCAAACCCCCAATTGTGCCGATGCCGGTGTGTTGGGTATTGTGCCGGGCATTATAGGCGCTTTGCAAGCCAACGAAGCCCTTAAAATCATTACCGGTATCGGGCAGCCTCTATTTAATAAGGTATGTTACTACAATGCCCTTTTACATCAAACTTATACCGTTGCTATTCAGCCTCACAATCGGTTTAGTAACGCAGCGCCCAAAACCATGCAGGAACTCCAAAACTTTAACTACGTACAGTTTTGCCAAAACACAACGCCCCAAACCATACACAACATAACACCCAAACAATTTACCCAACACCTAAACCGCCCAAAAACCCTTATCATAGATGTGCGCAACCCACACGAAGAACCCCATTTAACCCACTTTAAACACATTAGGGTGCCGTTGTCCCAATTGCCTCACTCATTACCCAGTTTAGACAACTACAACACGGTAATTACCTTTTGTCAAACAGGCGAGCGCAGCCATATGGCGGCACAAATTATTAGCCAAACTTTTCCTGAAATAACCGTTTACAGTTTAGCCGGAGGCATATCGGGCATTTTGTAAAATAGGCTGGAGGCTTGTTGCTGCATGCCATATTAGCTTAAAAAAGGGACAGGCGTTGAAACCTGTCCCTTTTGTTGTCTTATCGGTTTAAATACAACATCGGGAAACATAAAAACCCGATGCCTGTTTGCCCGATGTTTATCGTACTATCACCACCGGCAATTGCTCTGTATTGCCACTGGCGCGGCGCAGCACAGCATAGTAAGTGCCACTTGGCAATAAGGTAGCGTCTAACTGCAACTCGTAAGTATTTTCAGCCTGTGTTGTGCCGTTAAACAATACTGCCACCTCCCTGCCATCTATGGCAAATACTGATAACTGTACTTCTTCTTCAACCGGTGCGTAAAAACTGAGGGTGGTAATGCCGCCGGTAGGATTGGGGTAGGCTTTTAAACCTGCCTCCAATTCTTCACCGTTTTTGGCAGCGCATGGCGAAACAATAATGCTTGCCGTAGTTGAACAGCCACCGCTTCCCGTAACGGTTACAGTATAGGTGCCCCACATGGTAGCCGTGGCCGGATTGCGCAAAACGGTTGTGCCGGTAATGCTGTAACCATTAGGACCACTCCACGCATAACTGTTGCCGCCGGAGGCAATGAGCCAAATACGGGTGCAGTTACTATTATTAGCAATGACAGCATTGGGGGTGGTAGTAACTAAAACCGTGCGGCTGGCAGTGCTAATACAACCCGATGCGTTGGTAACCGTAACTGTGTAAGTGCCGGCTACTGCGGGTGTGCGGGTCATGGTAGCGCCGCTAAAGCTGAATCCACCCGGTCCGCTCCATTGGCAGCTAACACCGGCAGTGGTGGCGGTAAGGGTAACTGTTCCGTTGGAACAAAAACTGGTAGCGCCGGTAATGCTTGCCAATGTGGGCGAACTTACCGATACAGACTTGCTTGCCGTAGCAGTACAACCACCGATGCCGGTTACAGTTACAGTGTAAGTGCCGGTCATGGCAGTGGTGGCATTGCTGCGCATTATGGTAGCCCCCGATGCGGTGAATCCACCCGGACCACTCCACGCATAACTTACTGCACCTGCCGGAGCGCTAAGGCTAATAGTGCCGCCCGAACAAACAGAGGTAGCGCTCGTAATGGTAGCAGAGGGTATAGGATGTACGGTTACGTTTATGCTTAATATGGTGCTGCAACCATTGTTGGTAATGGTTACCGTATAAGTTCCCGACATGCTTAGGGTAGCATTGCTGCGGGTTATACTACCACCAGTGCCGGTAAAACCGTTGGGGCCACTCCACTGATAGGTGTTTCCGCCGGTTGCCACCAAACCAATTGTGCCGCCTACGCATACATTGGTTGTACCGTTAAGGCTCACCACCAATCCGGGCGGAATGGTTAGGTTTAATACTTCGGTAGTACAGTCGTTTACCTCTACCATATAAACTCCCGATTGTGTATAGGTTAAACCGGTTACAGCCCAAACGTAACTTCCACAAGCGGTAACAGTAGTGGTAGTTACTACGGGGCAAGGATACGTTTCACTACAATCAGCGCCGGTAAATCCGGGTGGGCAATTACAGCCGCAACTACCGTCAGAGCTTACCGATACAGCGCCGCCGTTTTGGCATGGGTGGTTGTAGCAGGGAATAGGGGTTTCACAGTTTTCGCCGGTAAATCCGAGAGGGCAATTACAGCCGCAACTACCGTCAGAGCCTACCGATACAGCGCCTCCGTTTTGGCATTGGTGGTTGTAGCAGGGAATAGGGGTTTCGCAGTTTTCGCCGGTAAATCCGGGAGGGCAATTACAGCCGCAACTACCGTTAGAGCCTACCGATACAGCGCCTCCGTTTTGGCATGGGTGGTTGTAACAGGGAATAGGGGTTTCACAGTTTTCGCCGGTAAATCCGGGTGGGCAATTACAGCCGCAACTACCGTCAGAGCCTACCGATACGGCGCCTCCGTTTTGGCATGGGTGGTTGTAGCAGGGAATAGGGGTTTCGCAGTTAGCGCCGGTAAATCCGGGTGGGCAATTACAGCCGCAACTACCGTTAGAGCCTACCGATACAGCGCCTCCGTTTTGGCATGGGTGGTTGTAGCAGGGAATAGGGGTTTCACAGTTTTCGCCGGTAAATCCGGGAGGGCAATTACAGCCGCAACTACCGTCAGAGCCTACCGATACGGCGCCTCCGTTTTGGCATGGGTGGTTGTAACAGGGAATAGGGGTTTCACAGTTTTCGCCGGTAAATCCGGGTGGGCAATTACAGCCGCAACTACCGTCAGAGCCTACCGATACAGCGCCTCCGTTTTGGCATGGGTGGTTGTAGCAGGGAATAGGGGTTTCGCAGTTAGCGCCGGTAAATCCGGGTGGGCAATTACAGCCGCAACTACCTTCAGAGCCTACCGATACGGCGCCTCCGTTTTGGCATGGGTGGTTGTAGCAGGGATTGTCAGTTTCGCAGTTTGCGCCGTAGAAACCGGGAGGGCATTCGCAAACGCAGTTATCCTGAGCATCATAAACGGCATTACCACCGTTAAAGCAGATGAGGATGCAAGGCGGAGGTGCAGATTCATAAGCACCTATGTCCACTGTTGCCTGTTGGATACGGTTTGTGGCGGCAATATCGGTAGTAATACCAGTAGGCAGGAGTGTGTTATTGCCGGCGTTAATGGCGGGGCTGCCTGTTTGAAGTTGCAGACCATCGTCGTTGGTTCGGTGCAGGGCATCGGGACCGGCAGGGTTGCTCGCATCTATAAACATCGGATTTTGGGCAAACAGGTTGCCGGTAGCATTTATACCCAAGTTGGCAGGGTCATATTCTGAGCTTATAAGTTGGAGCAGATTGTGCCTGAGGGTATTGTTGGCTAAATTGTTGAATAAATCTGCACCGGGCGTGTTGTCATTGTTGCCAATTTTGTTGTTCCAAAAAATGTTGTTGTCTATGAAATGGGTGCCGTCATTGGTGTAGAGCCCACCACCACCGGTAATAAACAGGGCTCTATTGCCGATAAGGGTATTATTTACCAAAGTATGGCTGCCATTGGCAAGGTATATGCCACCGCCATTAATATCGGCGGTGTTGTTGATAAATGTATTGTTGATAAGTTTTTGCTCATCTTGGTCAAGGTAAGCGGCAGCACCCAATTGGGCGGTATTATTTATAAAGGTATTGCTCACAAAATCATGACTGCCCGATACCATATACAAAGCTCCTCCACCCGATGTAGTAGCTTCGTTAAAATCAAAGGTATTGTTTTGCGCATTAGTGTTGCCGTCTGTTGCATAGTACGCGCCACCGGCATTGAGCGCGGTATTGGCATTCAGTTGATTGGTTTGTATGGTGTTATTGCTTAGTTGGCTGTAAATAGCGCCCCCCAGGTTGCCCGCCTCATTTCGGGCAAAGAGATTTTGGTGGATAAGGTTGGTGGCTGCATTGGTAAAAATGCCGCCCCCTCTTACGGCAAAGTTGTCGGTAATTTGGGTATTAGCAAGGGTGGTATTGCTTTGGTTAATGTAAATGCCTCCGCCTCGGTTAGCGTGGTGGTTGTCTATTCGGTTATTGGAAAGGTGAACGATACCGCCGTTTATATACACACCGCCGCCGTAATTTTGGTGCAGGTCAAAGCCGTTTAACGGATATACAGTGGGGTTTTGTGCCTCAGCGCCGGTAATAATAAAACCATCGAGGGTGGTGGTGGCGTTAGCTGGTGTCCAGAGTGGGCTTGCATCTATATATACTACGTGGTAAGCAACCAGTTCTTCTGTATCGCCGGTAAGCGTAGTGAGTAGGTTGTCGGTGATTCTTGGTCCGCCGCCATTGGGGAAACCGCCCAGTACAGTAAGTCCGGTTCTGATGTGGAAGGTAACATCACGGGCATCGGGGGTGATAATTTCTACACCTGTTTTATCGGGCTGCATTTCGTAAGGTTTTCTGGTAGGTTTGTAAACTCCTATTGCTACCAAAATAGTATCCACATTTGGGCATTGCCATGCTAAATCAAGTGCTTCGGTTAAGGATTTGAAAGCGGTAGACCATGTTTGTCCGTTTCCGCTAAGGCTTACACTTTGATCAACAAACAAGGTAGTATAAGGGGGGCATAGTTCTCCTTCATAAGCGCCTGCGTCCACAATAATTTTTTGAATACGGTTAGCGCCGGTAATATCAGTAGTAATACCGGTTAAGGCTGCGTTGCTTCCGGCATTTATAGCGGGACTGCCTAAGGTTAGGTAAAAACCGTCATCTGCGGTTCGGTGTATGTTATCAGCGCCGGCGGGGTTGGCAGCATTTACAAACATTGGATTTTGCGCAAAGATATTATCGCTTGCACCTGTACCAATTGCAAAGTCACCTGAGTTTGATACAGGATAATGGCTCTCTTCCAACTGCAAGAAGTTGTTTATAAAGGTATTACCGTTTGTTCCATTAGCAAAATAATCTGCTCCTGCTACATTATTGGCGGCATCTTTTGTATTTTCCCAAAAGAGGTTATTCGTCAGCGTATTGGTTCCCAGAAAGGTATAAATTCCGCCGCCGCTGCCGTTAGTTACCGAATTGCCATACACTGTATTATTCGTAAGTGTTATTATGCTCAAAGCGGCGGTGTTGTCTTCGGTGTAAATCCCGCCGCCATTGCCGTTGGTTGTTGAATTGCCATATACTGTATTATTAGCCAGCGTATGGGAGCCAAATATGATGGCAAATCCTCCACCATTGCTGTTGATTGCCGAGTTGTTATACACCGTATTATTAGTCAACGTATTATTGGAGCCTGAATAAAGAAAAATTCCTCCACCATCGCTGTCGGTTGCCGAATTGTTATACACCGTATTATTGGTTAGTGTATTAGTGCCAGAATAGAGTAGAATTCCGCCCCCGCCTCCGCCGCCGGTGCTTATAGAATTGTTATACACCGTGTTATTTGTTAGTGTACTGTTGGTATAATAGCACAAAATGCCGCCACCTGAGTATGCCGCATTGTTATACACTGTATTATTAGTTAGCGTATTGGCACCCCTATAGATAAAGATTCCTCCGCCATGTCCCGGATATATATCAATGCCATTCACTGTTGTATAACCATAAATACCGTTTGCATTACCACCTGTGATAAAGAAGCCGTCAATGGTTACGCCTATACCACCGCTATTGGGTGCAACGGCAAGTACAACATGGTAAGCGTTGTCTGCACTAACCCCAACCATTCCAATATCTCCGCTAAGGATGGTAGGATTGTCGGCAACATTCTGCACACCGCCGCCGGCTGGGTATCCACCTTTAAGCGTTAGTCCATCGGGTATATGGAAAGTTACATGGCGGGGATTAAAGTTGGTTATTTGGGCACAGTTGTTGTAGGGTTTTTTAGTGGGTTTGTAGGTGCCGGCTGCCACATATATAGCAGATACATTGGCACAGCAGTGTGCTATTGACAGGGCTTCGTCAAGGGTTTTGAAGGCAGTAGCCCAAGTAGCACCGTCTCCGCTGGCGCTTACGTTTTGGTCCACATGAAGGGAGGATGTAGTAGGGCAGTTTTGGGAATCGGTACAAGTATTGGTAATTTCCATACTTGCCGATGCGGTACATCCGTTGCTGCCGGTAATGGTTACAGAGTAGGTGTCGGGAGTAGATGCTATTATATAGGCATCGGTTACGCCGTTGCTCCATTCATACATCACACCGCCCCATTCGGCAGTTAGTTCAATTTCGGTAAGCGTACAAGTGAGTTCGGTAGTGTTAGGTGTTGGGGTAATGGAAGCGTTGGGGGGTGTATTATTTGAGGATATAGTAATGCCTGCATCTGCGGTGCAACCATTGCTATCGGTTACAGTTACATAGTAATTACCGGGGGCATTTATCGCCCGCACCGAATTGGTTGTGTTGTCGTCCCACAGATAGTCGGTACCGCCGTTGGCAGTTAGGTTGATGCTTGTTAGCAGGCAGGTAAGTTCGGTAGTATTTGAAGATGTGCTAATGTAAGCAGAGCAATTGGGCTCTTCACCATCGGCACAGGGATTGGGCAATTCTACTGTATGAAGGGGTACATTGCCATTTGTTGTAAGGCTGTTGTACATTTCACTACCCAAACCATCAGTTCCGTCAAATACAATATAATAATGGTATTGTGAGGTGGAAACATCGGGAAAATAGGTTACTAAAATATCGGCACCCTCTTGTACTTCAAAATTGTAACAGGTTACGCTTTGTTCTGGAAGAAGGGTAAGTTCTTGGAGCAGGTAGGAATCGTTAGACAACACGTTCACCCAAGCGCCACCCCAACCGGCATTGTCTTCATCATACAAGCAAATAGAGTATGAGCAAAAATCTGCTTCCTCTTCTTCTTCTTCTTGCTCACAGAGGTTGGCAAGGGTTTGCCAGTAGGGAGGTTTTTCATCGGGCGTAGTTGTAAAAACAGGCGCTGCATCTAAGCCCGGCGCTATAAAATACCCATTTTCTGCCCCATCGGCACCGGCTATGTATTCTATATGTACTAAATCGGCAGGGTTTACCACAAAGGAGAAACAAGCAAAAGAAGCATTATTAGGAACGGTTAAATTGTTGAGGGCTACGTCATCATTTACCCATACATTTACATATCCACCGTTCCAGCCATCGCCGGCAGCATCGGTAAGGCAAATGTAGTACAAACATGCATTGGGGTTTTGTTCCTCCTCTTCTTCTTCAATAGAACAGCTAAGCGAAAAATTTTGACTATTAGGCGGCGGTTGGTTGTAGGGCGAAGTATAAACGGGGTTTCCGTTTCCGTTTTCCCAAATTGAATAAGCATCTAAGCAAGAAAATGCGCCCGAAAAATAGTTTACCGTTACCACATCATTGGGATTGACCGAAAAATCAAAACAACAGCCAAAACTCGATGCGCTACTTTCGCAGGTGATGCCAAACAAAGCAATGGTATTGTTTACCAACAGGTCAATTCGGCTGTTTTTCCAGCCAGGGAAGTTGTTTAAGCAAATTTGGTACGAACAGGTGCCTTGGCCTATATTGGGCATAGTGGTTTGTCCGCAGTAGTTTTGAATGTTTTGGCTATCGGGAGGCGACTGACTTGCTGGGGTGGCAAAAATTAGTGAGCCATTGCCCATAGAGCCGCCATATATTTGGTAGGTATGATTTTGCGGATTGATGCCTGCAAAGTAGTTTACAGTTATAACATCGCTGGGGTTAAAGCTGAAATCAAAACAAACCGAATGCTCTTGATACGGGAGGGTTATGCCCGATAAAACCGGAGCGTTGTTTACCCATACATCAGTAAAAGCGGTGTTCCATCCGTTGTTGTCGGTACTTGAAAGGCATATAGCATAGGTGCATGATTCATTGCTTATAGGTGTGCTGCCGCATATATTGTTGATAGATTGGACGAGTGGCGGCGCTACACCTATGGGCGAGTTGTATAGTGGTTGAGCGCTTTGCAAATCTGCTGCCGAACCTTCAAAAACGCTGTACCAATTTTGCTGTGCATCAATGCCGTTTGTGTAGTGTATGGTAATGTTCTCTGTTGGGTTAAGGGTAAAACCAAAACATGCCGAACCGCAAGGTTGGTCTGCATTAACGCTGCTGAGTGAAAGCCCCTGATACACAGCAATTTCATTTATGTTTACCCCAAGGCTACCGCCTTGCCATGTATTATCTTGGGTATCGTGCAGGCAAACAAAATACGTGCAATTATCATACAGATGGCTTACATCTGGGAAACCGGACGTACAAGCATGGTAAACAGTTTGCTGAACAGGCGGAACGCCCGTTGTAGGCGATTCATACAGCAGGGTTCCGTCAGCAGTATAAACCCCATAATAGGCTGTAGGTACATATTCTCCGCCGTGATATTCTACTGATATATCATCGGGTATAGACATGGTAAAGTAGTGGGTAATTTCAAATTCAAAATGGGTAACATAAGGATAGGGAAAAGTGGCTTGGGGAGTTATATTAGCCAGTACGGTATTTCCGCCAACATTTACATTTACATAACCGCCGTTCCAACCTGGGTAGGTTGCGCTATTGTCATTGGCAAATAGGCTAATTCGGTACTGCTTTCGGGTAAACTGACATTCAGATGCTGTTCTTGTGTTTATAGCTGGCGGTTGCTCCCCCGGTAGGGAGGCATATACGAGTGTGCCATTGCTGAGATTTGTATGTGCCTCTCCTATATAAAGGTGGTAATAGTTTTCGTGCGGATTAGAGCCCGGCATATAGGTTAGGAGCATCTCTGAATTGTAACCGGCGGTAAAATTATAACATGCTCCCTGAAGTAGGCTGCCTGAGTGATTGATATAGAAGATAGAATTGGAAGGTGTTTGGGTTATATTGTGTAGCACTGTAACGCCATCAACCATTACGCTGGCAACAGCACCTTCCCAGTTGTTATTATTGGTATCGAACAAGCAGATGGTGTATTGGCAGGAATTGCAATATACATCTTGAGCTACTGCGGTATGTGGTTTTAGTATTTCGGTTAGCCAGAAAAAACAACACCCTATCCATATAGTGTTTAGCAGAAGCTTAATTGTTGGAGTGCTGGCATTAGATTGGGCGGCAGGTAAAAACATGTATAGCATGGCTTTTTTATTTTGCGGTAACTCTATTGTGTTGATAGCGCAAAATTAGCCTTATCGTAAAGGCAGCGCAAACCAAAAAAACACTGTTTTTAAAGGTTAGAATTGCAAAACAAAGAGCGCAAAGCCTTATTTTTAAAGATTTTGCGCTCTTTGTCAGCTAAATGCCCGATGGGTGGTGGCAGTAGTTATGGGGCATTAAATAGGGGTATTGAAGCGGATATTGGGTTGTTTTAGCATGCCGTATTAGGCACATCATTTGCTTAGGTATCGGTTATTTGTTATTGCTCTTGTTCGTATCGGGCTTTGTAAATTTTTGCTAATTCGCGCATCGGGATATTTTTTATTTTGCTTTCCAACCAAAACTGTAAGTTCAGTATTCGCAAAGCAACTTGCTCTTGTGGGTTGGCTTTTACCGTTATGGTAATTGCTTCGTTCAGTTCGCCATACAGTTCAATAGTTTGTTTGTGGTTGGGCGAATCGAGTACTTTTTTCAGGAATCGCAAAAAAAAACGTTCTATTTCAAATAAGCGCTGCCGGTCGGTCAGAAACCGGTAAGTAGCGCGCAGGGTATATTCTACTAATTGTTCGTTGCCTAATTCTATGTGTACCAGCAGGTTTAAAATGCGAAGGGCTGCATAGTAATCGGCATAGTGGTTAGATTCTTTTATATTTAAGGCTTCGTCAATGGTGGCAAGGGCTTCATCAAACATGCTCAACATAAAATAAACCTTAGCAATAACAAATAAATCGGAGGCTTGCCGGGGTAAAGCAATGTTAGTCCTTGCTTTTATTTGGGGTATAATGTTTAGGCATTTTTCTAAAGTCCAAGTGCGGTAATAAGTGGTTAATCTAAAATATAGCATATTGTTTCGGTAAGACATTACCTCTTCTTTGGTCAGTTTGCCTTCTTCTTTATCTAAAATTTTGCTAAATTTTTCTATGGCTAATTCTAACGCCTTCCAATTATGCATTAGTCCCAGAATATTGATTTCAAAGTCTAAAAAGAGAGCATAATCTTCGGTAAGTTCTTGTAATACTAAGGGTTGCGCCTCACAAAAATGTATGGCTTCTTGCACCACGCTAAGTATTTGTGCTTCATTTTTATGGAAAACTTGGTAAAATATATTGATATAGTAGTGAATAAGTTTGGTATTTGTAGTTAGCGCCAGTTCTTTGTTTTGCAGTATAGGGTGCTGCATCAGCGTTTCCCATGCTTCTGCCTGTTCCTGACTTCTGCCGCCAATACTCATTTTGTTTTGGAGTTTTTCTTTCACCACTTTAAGCAGTTCTAAACCTTCCCACGTATGTTGCAGGAGGGTAAGATTTTGTTCAACTTGTTCCATTATATTACCAAAATCTGTGTTTCCCTCATCATACAGCCTGTGCAAGCATATAAATTTGATGTGCAAAAGATAACACTGAATATCCCAAAGCTCTAAATAGGTGGCTTTTTTTTGGGCAGCTTCAATTTTTTTGAGGCAAATTTGTAGCAGTCCTCGTGGTGCCAGCAGGTTAATTTCGCGAATCATTTGAAGCAGTTGGTCTATGTTGTTTTTACCCTCGTTGCAAGCCAAAATAGCGTTCATAACCATACTAAACAGGTAGTTTTTGGTAGCCGAAAAGTTTCTTATAAGCTTTTCCTTAGCAAATTGTTTAATCAGTTTATCCTCATCATATGCTTCCTGCTTGTCTATAGCATCAAACAGCCGCATGTAGGGGTTGTTTTTTGTATCTTTTTCGGCGCTTTGCTGTTTGTACCCATAGCGCTTAAAATAGGCTTTTTCGGTGGTGTTCATAGATTTAATGAGGTCAAATAAATCGGTATTTTGCGCCATAATGTGTGTAATAATGTTTTGTATGTCTTAAATTTAGCTATTAAAAGCCTTGTTAAAAAGAGATAACCCTAAAACCATCGGAATAGGGGGAGCAGATTGTGTCTCCGTAATCGGGAAAAAACTGGTTTAACTTCGTTTTGTTAAAGAAAGTAAGTTGCTGCCAAAGATACACCATTGGGGTAACAAAAAAAACAAAATACAGCCAATTAACAAAAGCGGAACGCAAACTACACAAAGGTGATTTGTATTGATATGCTTTTAGGTTGTATTACCCACAAACCAACAAAAAACACCCATGTAACCAAAAAATGCCTGACAAAATGTCATTGCTTTGCGCAAAAAACCGTAATTTTGCAGGGTAAAAAGTAAATACCATGCTCCACACTACTGAACCCGAACTAACCATTGACCTAAGCATAAACAAACCCTTGTCGGAAGACCGGCAGGGCGAGGCGCTTGCATTGGCAGCCACCGCTGAATCTGCCGCCCAAAACGGTAAACATTTTTATATTGAAAGCTACGGCTGTCAAATGAATTTTAACGACAGTGAAATAGTAGCCGCTATCCTTGCTGCCGAAGGTTTTGGCTTAACCCCCAATTACGAACAAGCCGACCTTATATTGCTCAATACCTGCTCTATACGCGAAAAAGCCGAAGACCGAGTGCGCAGCCGCCTGCGTACACTTACCCAAATGAAACGCAAAAAACCGGGCTTGCTCATTGGCATTTTGGGCTGTATGGCTGAAAGGCTCAAAAAAAGCCTCTTAGAACAAGAACAAATTGTGGATATAGTAGTGGGACCCGATGCCTACCGCAGCCTGCCCGATTTAATAACCGAAGCCGAAGGCGGGCAAAAAGCGGTAAACGTACTCCTTTCACGAGAAGAAACCTATGCCGATGTTAGCCCCGTGCGCTTAGACCAAAACGGCGTAACCGCTTTTGTATCTATTATGCGCGGTTGCGATAATATGTGTTCGTTTTGTGTAGTACCGTTTACCCGCGGCAGAGAGCGCAGCCGAAACGCCTTTTCCATAGTAGCCGAAGCAACAGATTTGTTTGACCGAGGCTACCGCGAAGTAACCCTACTGGGGCAAAACGTGGACTCCTATAAATGGCAAAACCCCGAAACCGGCAAAACCGTAACCTTTGACCAATTGTTGGAAATGGTAGCGCTTATTTCGCCCTTGCTGCGCGTGCGCTTTTCTACCTCGCACCCAAAAGATATGACCGATGAGGTGCTGCACACCATGGCTAAACACCAAAACATATGCAATTACATACACTTGCCGGTGCAATCGGGCAGCACACGTGTGCTGGAAGTGATGAACAGAACTTACGACCGCACGTGGTATATAAACCGCATTGATGCCATTAAACGTATTATTCCTGATTGTGGCATAAGCACCGATATAATTGCCGGTTTTTGTACCGAAACAGACGAAGATCACGCCCAAACCCTGAGCATGATGCACTATGTGCAATACGATATGGCCTATATGTTTGCTTACTCTGAGCGCCCCGGCACCCTTGCCGCCCGCCGCTACCCCGATGATGTGCCGGCAGAGGTAAAAAATAAACGCCTGCAAGAAATTATAGCCCTGCAAAACCAACACTCGCTGCTGCGTAACCAAGCTGATGTGGGTAAAGTATTTACCGTACTTGTAGAAAAAGACTCTAAACGCTCCAATAAAGACCTCTGCGGCCGTACCGACCAAAACAAAATGGTGGTTTTTCCGCGCCAAAACTATGAGCCGGGGCAATATGTAGAGGTGCTGATTGAAAGCGCCACCTCTGCCTCGCTAAAAGGTAAAGCCATCGGGTACAGTAAAATAGGGTAGGGAGACATACCTTATATTTTTGTCTTGTTCAATTATCCCCGCCTTAAAAATCTCTTTTATTCATGGATACACAAGCTATAAAGCAACGTTTTGGTATAATAGGTAACTCATCGGGCTTAAACAATGCCCTCAGCGTTGCTATGCGCGTTGCTCCTACCGACCTTACCGTACTTATATTGGGCGAGAGTGGAGTAGGTAAAGAGGTTTTTTCGCAAATTATACATGCGCTAAGCCCCCGAAAACACAACAGCCTCATAGCGGTAAACTGCGGCGCTATACCTGAAGGCACCATTGACTCAGAGTTGTTTGGACACGAAAAAGGCTCATTTACCGGCGCTACCGATAGCCGAAAGGGGTATTTTGAGGTGGTAAACGGCGGCACCATTTTTTTAGACGAAATTGGCGAAATGCCCATTGGCACACAAGCGCGCCTACTGCGCATTTTAGAAAGCGGCGAGTTTATACGAGTGGGTTCTTCTAAAGTACAAAAAACCGATGTGCGCGTAATTGCCGCCACCAACGTAAACCTGTTGGAAGCGGTAAAAGCAGGCAAGTTTAGAGAAGACCTATACTACCGACTCAGCACCGTACCTATATATATACCGCCTCTCAGAGAACGGCAAGACGATATACCGGTATTGTTCAGAAAATTCAGCGCCGATTTTTCAGAGCGATACCGCACCCAAATCATTACCTTAGAACCCGATGCCGAAAACCTCCTCCTCAATTACCCCTGGCCCGGCAATATCAGAGAGCTTAAAAACGTAGCTGAGCAAGCATCGGTATTATCGGTAAAACGCCCCATGCCGGTAGAGGAGCTTCGCCCTTTTCTTACTGCCGCCACCACTTATGAATCAAGGTTTCCGGTGCTGAGCACACTCAGCCAACAAAAACAACAAGCCGATTTTAACTTTACAGAGCGCGAAATTCTCTATAAAATCTTCTTTGAAATGCGACAGGAACTAAGCGATGTAAAAAACCTGCTGCTGCAACTAACCGGCGGTATCATAACACCGGCTTACACCGCTGCCGTAATGCCTGTGCCTGCCACTCATAATGCCCCGCCAAATTATGCCATACACCCCGATTTGGCTAAAACCCTAACCCCCTACCCCAAAAACCCCTTAACACCCGATACCACATCGGGTGGCCTTGCCCCGGTGGTGGTAAACAGAGCAGGTAAAGACGCTTTTGTTGCCAATACCGATGATTTTCCGGCTACCATAATGGTTGATGAATCGCTTTCACTTTTAGACAATGAGCGCGAACTTATTCAGCGCGCCCTAAAAAAACACAAAAACAAACGCAAAGACGCCGCTTTTGAATTAGGCATTTCCGAAAGAACACTGTACCGAAAAATAAAAGAGTACAACATTAAAGAGTAATGGTAGCGTTATACACAAAACTGTTAGAAACACCAGCCACTATCCCCATGTAAATATGGTTAAAACAATAACCACCCCACTCCAAAACCAAACTCCCCACCTCTCTGAGCAGGAGCAGGAGGAAAGTAGCCCTGTATCACCCCACAAAACCTTGCCAAACAGAAAAACAAGTATAAAACTGCCAACCACCTTATTTTTTAGTTTAGCCATTGCCGCCTTAATGCTGCTTGGCAATTGTTACAGTTTTAAAGGCATTAGCATAGCGCCGGGAGTAAAAACGGTAAGCGTAGAAGATTTTCCCAACTTGGCAACCACCGTAGCCCCAGCACTGAGCCAAACAATTGTAGAAAAAATGAAAAACAAATTTGCAGCCGAAGCGCGCTTAGATTTAGTACCATCGGGCGGACATGCAGCATTTAGCGGGTCTATCCTTAACTATTTTGTAGAGCCTGCCGCATCGGGCGCCGGCGACCAAGCCGCCCTAAACAGACTTACCATTGTAATAAGGGTAGAATACACCAACAGCATAACCGATGAAAACTGGTCGCAAACTTTTCAGCAGTTTGAAAACTTTGACCGAAACGCCAACCTTGCCGATGTGGAAGGGCAACTCATAGACCTTATTGTAACCCGATTGGTAGATGACATTTTTAACAAGGCTTTTACCAACTGGTAAGCCCAATACCCCTATAGCCGCCTATCTAACTTTGGAGCTACTGTTGTATGCACATAACCAAGTTTTGAGCGCCCCGGTTTAGTTTCTCACAAAGACCCTAAGATGCACAGGACTGCCCAAATGTATCGTTAAATAATTGCGGCTATCGGGTTATTTTAGAAAACTAATCCGGTAAATCTTGTGGGCTTGTCAAACTAATAAACTTTGGATGCATTGGCAACGATAAAACAACCCATATTCTGCATTAAATAATGACCTCTTTTTTAGCTAACTTTGCCACTACACAAATAAATACCTTACATTTACCCATAAAATAGGGTTTTTAGAAAAAAATAGCAAAAAACTAAAAAAAATAGCTAACAATAAAGCTAAAAATTTTACCTTTACGCGCAGAATCCCCCTTTTTACATCAACCTCAAAAAACCTGTAAACAATGGAAAAAAAGAAACTACTACAAGCCATTGACAAAACCCCAAACATTGCCGATGTAAATTTTAGAGAACTGCGAGAAATGCTGTCAGATTTTCCTTACTTTCAAACCGGTTACCTGCTACTGGCACAGCAGGCAGTTTTGCACCCGGCAGATATAAACACACAACAGGTAACAGCTAAATGCTCCGCCTATGCCGGCAACCGTGAACAACTTTATAAATTGGTAACACAAACTAAGCAAGGCATAAACCAAACCGCTGCCGCTGCCATTTTACCAATACCAGAAGAAACCACACCCGTACTGCCCCAGCCGCCCGATGAAGCCACCCCTGAACTTTTAGATGCCGAAAATACCACGCCACTCCATACAACCGAAGCGCCCACCCCTGAACAAGCCCTAACCAATGACAGCAGTTTAAATACAGATAATGCCAATACCACCGATGACGAAGAGGGCATTACCTTTGACCTTAGCGCAGGGCTAAAACGATCTGCCTTTTTAGTGCCCGATGATGTTCAGAATGAGGAAGAGACCGACTTTGCCGGCGAGGAAATCCTCCCCGATAGCGACAACGACTGGATAGAAAAGGTAAAAAATAACCAAGACTATGCCGACCTTGAAACCGAAGAAATTACCCTTGACACCACTGCCATTGCCGAAGAAGCCCGCAAACAAGTGGAACTGGAACTCCAAAGCTCACTTGCCCTACCCGATACTGAACTGAGCGCCACAGGCGAGCCCGATTTGTCCGACAATCTGGAAAACGAAGCTATTCAACTTATCCAGCATGATATTGATTTGCTTGCCGAAGAAGGAGTCTTAGACGAAGCAGCACAGCAAAAAATAGACGATAGCCTCAAACAGGATACCGATTTGATGGCTAATCTCAAAAAACGACTCCAAGAATACCGGCACCAAAAACAAGAGCCCGAATTTGACCAGTGGATTGATACCGTTGCACCTCAAACAGAAGAAACAACCCCCCAAACCGATAATCCCAATAGCCAAAACGAAGACCAGCCACCGGTACAAACTTTTGCTTACCTACCCCCCGAAAACAGCGTTTTTACCCTAAACGATAGCTTGGTTACCGAAACAATGGCTAAAATTTACATCCGCCAGGAAAATTTTGAAAAAGCAAAAGCAATTTATCACCGGTTAAGTTTGAAGTATCCGGAAAAAAGTGCGTACTTTGCGGCAAAAATTGAAGAACTTAATAACAAATTAACTTAACCTATATCATGTACGTTCTCATCACCATTTTAATTATCCTCATCTGCCTGCTCATTATGGCAGTAGTTTTAATACAAAACCCCAAAGGCGGTGGCTTAGGCACCGGTTTTGGCGGAGGTACTGCTAACATTATGGGCGGCGTAAAACAAACTACCGACTTTTTGGAAAAAGCTACCTGGACCCTGGCGGCAGCCCTCATCGTATTGAGCTTACTTTCAAACGCATTCCTGCCCACAGAGCGCCCCTTAGACACCAATGGTAAAGACACCCAAATAGAAAATATACTGGGCGAGTAATTCCGGTGCCCCAATCCCTCATCGAAAAAGCCGAAAATGCCTTTAAAACAGGTATCTTCGGCTTTTTTGAGTTTGTATGCCGGCAGTTTTGAAAATGTAATAAAGTTTGGTTCGCTTTTTTTTTAAAAAAAAATAGCGGTATAGCCCTACTGAAAATAAAAAATGATACCTTTGTTACTGAGGTTTACCCTATAAAAGTTGAAACAGCAAAAGCGGCATACACCAACAAACTTCTATCTGCTTTATCATTACAACTCCACCCAACCTAACTTGCAAACCATTTTGTTCAAATTAACCAGTTCAGTATGAAACAAATTACCCTCCTATCAGAAGCATTCAAAAATTTAAAAACCGTAGGTACTATAACATTTAGTTCCAAGTTTTTGGTAAACGACATCATCGCCCCCGTTGATTTTGCCAAAGCCCGTTGCATTGTAGAACTGGGCGCCGGCGATGGATGCATTACCAAAGCCCTGCTCGCCAAAATGCGACCCGATGCCATACTCATCTCTTTTGAAATTAACGATAAATTTTGCGATATCATCCGCAAGGATATAAACGACTCCCGCCTTCACCTCATTTGCGACAGCGCCGAAAAAATAGGCGAATACCTTAAACAAAACGGATTTGAGAAAGCCGATTTCATAGTTTCATCAGTGCCATTAGTAGTTTTGCCCAAACCCATAGCCCGAAACATAGAAGAGGAAGTGCGCAATACCTTAGCATCGGGCGGCGCTTTTGTACATCTTTCTTACTCACCTTTGCAACTCAAAAAATTTGAAAAAATGTTTTCCAGTGTGCAGCTACATTTCACGCTGCTAAATGTACCACCTGCTTTTGTGTATATTTGTCGGCAAGCGGCTTAAAAAAATCTTTAAAAGTTTGGTAATTTATACATTCCGCCCGCAAATGTACGTGGATATGATACGCGAAAACAAAGTACTCCGAAAGAGAGCAGAAGAAAGGGAAACCACCACACCCAATAACTCAACCAATCCAAAATAAAAATCACATTAAAATTTATTGATCTAACTTAAAAGTTTTACCATGAACAAAATTTACACGCTTTTACGACCGGTAATGCCGCTCGTAATTTTTGTCCTTACTTGGTTTGCCATAGGGCAGCAAACTGCAAGCGCTCAATGTGCAGGTACTTATACTATTAATATAGGTGCATGTGCTACTTTCTTAGACGAAGTGTGCTTCGAAATCAGAAATGCCTCTAATACAGCAGTATTTGGTGGTGCATTTTGTCCGGTTGGTACAGCAGGTACATTTAATTATGTTGCCTCTGGTACTGCCCCCGATAATGGACCGTTCACTTTCTTTATCGAAACACAGGGTAATTTTAACGACAACTGCGCCACTTATAGCGTAAGTTGTAACAGCAGTACCTTAGTTACAGGATCATTAGCAGCCGGGCTCAGCTTCACCTCTGCCCCCTTCTGCTGTGCAGCTTTAGTAGGCTGTACCAATGCTACTAACGGACAATGGCCCACCACTACCTTTACCCCCACTTGCACCGGCACAGCGCAAGCTATTACTACCATTGCTTACACCAGCGAGTACTCAGTAGTGGCAGTTACCAGCGGCACTGCCTACACCTTCAGCAGCTCGGTTGGTACTCACTACATTACTATAAGCGATGCTACCGGTACTACTGTTTTTGCTACTGGCACCGGTTCAGTAACGTGGACTTCCACCGTTACAGGCAATGTGCGTTTTTATACCCACCTGAGCAGCGCTTGCGATGGTAATACCACTATCCATACACGCAGTGTAAGTTGCGCACCTCCCGGCTGTTTAGCTGCCACCTACGGTCAGTGGCCTGGCGCTACTTTTGTGCCTGTATGTACCGGTTCTCCACAGGTTATTACCACAGTTGGCTTTGCCAGTGAGTACTCATTAGTAACGGTTTCCGGCGGTACGCCTTATACCTTTACCAGCTCTGTAGCTACCGACTACATCACCATAGGCGATGCAGGTGGCACCACTACGCTTGCCTCCGGCACCGGCTCTGTAACCTGGACAGCCACGCTATCGGGCAATATTCGCTTCTACACCCACCTTAGTGGACCACCTACTTGCGGCGCTTCTACAGCCAGCCGCACTCGCAGTGTAAGTTGCTCGCCTGCCGGCTGTTTAACTGCCGTTTATGGACAGTGGCCCAGTGGCACATTCACTCCCACTTGTAATGGTACAGCACAAGTAATCACCACCATTGGTTACGCAAGCGAGTACTCTGTGGTAGCAGTAACTGCTGCCACGCAATATACCTTTACCAGTTCTGTAGCTACTGACTTTATCACTATTTCCAACGACCTTGGTACTGTTGTTCTTTCCAGTGGCATCGGTTCTGTAACGTGGACTGCCAATATAACCGGTACCGTTCGCTTTTATACCCACCTCAATGCTGCCTGCGGCGCTTCTACGGCAAGCCGTACCCGCAGCGTTTCCTGCTTTGCTTACAACGACCTCTGCGCAAATGCCCTGCCGCTTACCTGTGGTCAAACCGTAACCGGCACCACCGTAGGCGCCAGCAATGTGGGCAATGGTCCGCTTTGTACTACTGCCGCCAGTACAGCCGGTAGTTTGTGGTACACCTTTTCCGCCAATAACCAAAACGTAACGCTCAGCCTTTGCTCGGGCACCGGCTATGACTCAAAAGTATTTGTTTACACCGGCTCATGCGGCGCATTTACTTGTGTAATAGGTGATGATGACGGTTGTGGCACGCTGCAATCTACCGTATCCTTTGCTGCTATCAACGGTGTTACCTATTATGTAATGGTAGCCGGATTTGGCACGGCAGTGGGAGCGTTTACGCTCACTGCCACTTGCTCAGAATTGCCGCCGCCGGCAGCCAACGACGAATGTTCTACTGCCATTTCTCTGGCAATTCCCTCATGTGGTACTTACAGCACCGTAGGCGCTACCGATTCGCCCGATGCCGGACCGCAATGCTTTGACAATGAATTTGGCAACTCCTATTACACCAGCGGCGATGTTTGGTTCAGTTTTGTAATGCCTCCCAGCGGTTGGGTAACGCTTACTGCCGATAACATCAGCTTCTTTGCCTTTGTTGGCGGCACACCCATAGCCCCGCTGGGTATAGAAATCTACTCAGGTACTTGTACCGGTTTTGGTGGTGGCGCCGGTCCGTTCTGTAATCAGGCTCAAACAGGAGCAGGCTTTCCATCAGACCTCGCTTGCCAAGCAGCTATTTGTGCTGCCGACCCCTTCTGCTGTAATACACAGTGGGATGGTATTTGCGCCTCTGCCGCAGCTACTAACCCTGCTTGTACAAACTGCCTAACCGGCGCCGGCGGCTCAAACGTAACCGAACAATGCGAAATTCTTTGGGATAACCAAGCCGATGAAATGCTGTTTAACGGTGTGCCCGGACAAACCTATATTGTGCGTGTGTGGGATTTGTTCTCGCCTTTAGAACAAGAGGCATTTGAC
>DDVC01000127.1 GCA_002345145.1 Bacteroidetes bacterium UBA2322 | reverse complement strand
TTATCCGTGTGCTAAATTTTGCCGGTTTTGCGCTCCTACCTTTGTGTACCGGTTTACGTCAAACTCGGATCACACCCCATCGGGGTTATCATTTGTACTGTCTATTGGGCAGTATAAGTACTGTTCATATTGGAAGAATATAATTACCAAAAGTGGAAAAACAGGGTGCGGAATGAGAGTTTTAAGGTAGGCAGGTGTAATAAAGAAGTTGATACCAAAGGCACGCCATCTTTTTTTAATTGAGGGATAAAACTATTTAATCACGCTGCCGCTCCTTATCACCGCACTCGTTTTCGCCTGTTTCGCTCGTAGTCTTCAAAAATAAACTCGCCCAATTTATCTAAGCCGGCATAATAGGCTTTACCTTGGTTAATTTGGGTAAAATCTTGCACAAACTTTTGCAGGTAGCTGTCGGTAGCTATCATAAACGTAGTAACCGGAATATGCAGTTTTTTACACTGTGCAGCAAGGGTAAGGGTTCTGTTAATAATTTTTTTGTCTAACCCCCAACTGTTTTTGTAATAGCGACCGCCCACTTTAAGGCAGGTGGGTTTGCCATCGGTAATCATAAAAATTTGCTTGTTACGGGTTTTTCGGCGGCGCAGCAAGTCCATAGCCAATTCTAAACCGGCAACAGTATTAGTGTGATAAGGACCCACTTGCAGGTAAGGCAAATCTTTAATGTTTATTTGCCATGCATCGTTGCCAAAAACTATAATATCTAAGGTATCTTTTGGGTATTTGGTGGTAATAAGTTCAGCCAGCGCCATAGCCACTTTTTTGGCAGGGGTAATGCGGTCTTCGCCGTACAGTATCATAGAGTGCGATATATCTATCATCAGTACGGTAGCGGTTTGTGTGCGAAATAGGTTTTCCTGCACCTCCAGGTCATCTTCGGTAAGCGAAAAATTTTGAATACCGCCCCTAATTTGTGCGTTGCGCATAGAGTCTGTCATAGCAATTTGGTCTAACGAGTCACCAAATTGGTATTGTCTTCTTTCGGCGGTTTGTTCATCACCGGTGCCGCTGTGGTTGGTTTGGTGGTTGCCCTGTTTACTTTTTTTAAGTTTCCCGAAAATTTCGTCTAAGGCTCTTTTTCTGATAGATTGCTCTGACTTTGGTGTAAGGTTAAATCCCTCGCCCTGCGGGTTGTCTTGTATGTAGCCGTTTTTTTTGAGGTCTTCAATAAAATCGCCCATACCATACTCATCAGAGGTAAGGTTATGTTTGCGGTCAAGTTGATTCATCCAGTCAAGAGCTTCCGCCACATCGCCGGCAGTATAGTTGAGCAGTTGCAAAAAAAGGTCTAAGAGCCGCTCAAAATCGGAGCGGTTATCCTGTGGGGGGGTGTATTTAAAAAAATGGTAGTCACTCATGGGGGGTAAAGTTTAAGAGCATCAAAAATGCTGTGCTAATATGAGGTAAAGATTTTTTTGTCGTTGTTAATTAAGAAGTAGTTGTATTGAAATTGTTTATCGGTGCAGGTAAAACCGGTAACAATATGGTAGTATGGAAGCCCTATTTGGTTGAGCTTTTTTTGGAGCAATTGGGGCTGTTCGTTGCCCGAAATTTGGTTAATAAAATGCTCCTGCATAAGCAAATGAGCATTGGGCTGTTGTTCTTGTTTGCAGAGCGGGCATTGCACCTCATCGGCAAAAATGGTTCCGCGGCGGCGGTAAAGTTGGGTTTGGTAATTGTGTTGCAGGCAAGTATAGTGCGTTACTAAGTCATAATCTAACTGGATAACAGCGTTTTTGCCCATTATGTTTTTAACCTCTGTAAGCAAATCTGCTAAGGTGTTATCGGTTGAGCTAAGGTTTAGCGGTATAAGCTGATTTTTCGGAATGGGTTCATACTGGGCATGAGTAGGACAGGCATGATTGCGGTGCATTTTGGTAACGTGCATTTGGTCTATGTAGCCCAATACAGCAAAGCGTTTACCTATAACTATGGGTTGTTTGTGTAAATACTTTACCCCCAATTGCACCTGCAAACCTGCCATTATAGAAGCTATGGTAGGAGCGGTAGATACAGAATCGGGGTTGGTATGGCTGCGCAGTTTTAAACAGGAGTGCCTTTGCCAAGCCTCCAAGCGCATAGTATTGGTAACCATACAATCAAAACAAACGGCGTATGGCTTACCAAAAATTTTTACATCACCGTCTAACTTTCTGATGCCCGCATCAATAAAAAGCGTACCGGCTTGCAGGCAATAGCGGTTCAAATCTAAGCGGGTTTGCACATTGTCCACACAACCAAACACTACCTGTACTTGAAAAAAAAACCCTAAGCCCATAGTTTCTTGCACTGTTTTGGTAATAGGATACACCTTAACATCGGGGTTTATTTCTTTTATTCTGTGGGCGGCTGCCTCCGCTTTGGGTTTGCCAATATCTTCGGCTCTAAACAAAACGGATCGGGTTAGGTTATGGTCTTCTATAATATCCATATCGGCAACCCAAATATGACCCACTCCCAGCAGGGCTAAATTTTTAAGCGCTTCGTTTCCCAGCGCGCCGGCGCCCACTACCAGCACCTTTGCCCGCCTAAGCAGTACAGGGTTCCAGCCAAGTTCTTCTATGCGTTTATACTTGGGGTTTATCATGTTTAAATAAATTAGCTCATTAAATTTGGAACAATGGGTATTGAATAAGATTTTACCCAAAACTAAGGCAAAATCCCGATATAACAAACAATAGGGTAAATTTTAGTTGTTTTGTTGGTAATTAAACTTTGAACAAACAACACACGACCCCAAACTAAGTTTGGGGCTAATTATTTCTACTATGTTATATTTTGGCTAACAATTTACCTGTTTGTAGCGCCGGAGTTTGCATCATTACTTTACACTTGGACTACCTCTGTTGCTGACTATCTCAAAAAATTTGTCTAAAATTTAAAAAATACAAACGCCTATAAGTTTTACTTTCCGCTGTTTGGAAAAATACAAATGATTCT
>DDVC01000044.1 GCA_002345145.1 Bacteroidetes bacterium UBA2322 | reverse complement strand
ATTAGTGGTTAGTGATTAGTGGTTAGTGGTTAGTGATTAGTGGTAATAATCATTAACCACTCATAACTCATAACTCATAACTCATAACTCATAACTCATAACTCATAACTCATAACTCATAACTCATAACTCACAACTCATAACTCATAACTCATAACTCATAACTCATAACTCATAACTCACAACTCATAACTTTCTCATGTTCCAATTTGAAAACAGCGCTTGGTTATACGCATTACTGCTTGCTCCGGTATTTTGGTTATTTTTTAGGGCAAGTATGCAATGGCAATGGAAGGCAATGGAGCGTTTTGGACAAATGGAACTCATAAACCGGCTCATGCCCGATTTTTCTGTTATAAAGCGGCGCAATAAATTTACCCTCTACCTGCTGGCATACTGTTTCATTGTTTTAGCGTTAGCAAATCCACAAATAGGAGCCAAATTAGAAAAAGTAACCCGAAAAGGCATAGATGTAATGGTTGCCCTTGACGTATCAAAAAGTATGCTGGCAGAAGACCTCCAACCCAACCGGCTGGAACGGGCGCGGCAGCTCATTTCGCGCATGATAGACAACATGAAAGATGACCGCATTGGGCTCATTATTTTTGCCGGCAACGCCTACCTCCAAATGCCGCTTACAGCAGATTATGCCGCCGCTAAACTGTTTTTGAAAACGGTAAATACCGATATTGTACCTACCCAAGGTACCGCCATTGGCGCTTCCATAGAGCTTGCCCTGCGCTCTTTTCCCGAAAAAAACATGAAACACAATGCCTTGCTCATCATATCAGACGGAGAAAACCACGAAACCGAAGCTAAAACCATAGCAGAAAAAGCTGCCGATGAAGGGCTTGTTATTTATACGCTGGGCATTGGCTCGCCCGAAGGAGCGCCTATACCAATTATAACAAACGGGCGTAAAGCCGACTATAAACGCGATGACAGCGGCAACCCCATACTCTCTAAACTGAACGAAACCATTTTGCAAGACATAGCCCAAACAGGCAGAGGGCAGTATTTTAGAATTACCGGCTCCAAAGACGAAGCCTCCGAAGTACTTGCTACACTTGGCAACATAGAAAAACGACAATTTGAAGACCATATTGTAACCGAATATGCCTCGCAATTTCAGTACTTTTTGGGCATTGCCTTATTATTACTGCTGATAGAATTTTTTACCTCCGAACGCAAAAATACCCGATGGGCAGGTTTTAACCTGTTTGGCGAACCTGCCAAATCTAATAATACATAAATTTTAATTTACAACCAATAACCCGCCATGAAACTCCATACTGCTGTTTACTGCCTTTTTTTGCTACTTGCCGCACTACCTACACAGGCTCAAACCGATAAGCGCACTATTATACAAGGCAACCAAAAATACCACAATGCCGAGTTTGGTTTGGCTGAATTAGACTACCGCGCAGCGCTTGATAAAAATAATCCTAAAACCGCCCATATAGCAGGTTTTAACTTAGGTAATGCCCTCTATAAACAAGGACGCTACGAAGAGGCTGCCAACCAATATGAAACCCTTGCCAAACAAAACCAAAACGGCGACAAGGTTCTTATGTCTAACACTTTTTACAACATGGGTAATGCACTCCTGAAAGCTAAAAAACTGCCCCAAAGTATTGAAGCCTACAAAAATGCACTTAGGCAAAACCCGCATAACATGGAGGCTAAATATAACCTTGCCTACGCCCAAAAACTGAAACAGGAAGAACAACAGCAGCAAAACCAAGAACAGCAACAGCAAAACCAAGAACAACAGCAAAACCAAGAGCAACAGAGCCAAGAACAGCAACAGCAAAACCAAGAGCAACAGAACCAAGAACAGCAACAACAAAACCAAGAGCAACAGAACCAAGAACAGCAGCAACAAAACCAAGAGCAGCAAAATCAGCAGCAACAGCAAAATCAATCGGGCGAACAACAAAATGCTGAAACCGCCCAACAAATGCAGGAGCGAAAACTGAGCAAAGAAGAAACCGCCCGACTGCTGGAAGCGCTCAAAAATGAGGAGCTGAAAGTGCAGCAAAAACTAAAACAGCGACAAGCAAAAGCCACTAAAAACCACGTAGAAAAAGACTGGTAAATTTTAACCACCCCTTATACTACAAGCTACCCCCATGTATGATTTAGCAGTAATAGGCGGCGGCATATTAGGCACTTTTCATGCCTACCATGCCCTGCAAATGGGGCTTACCGTTGCCCTGTTTGAAAAAAACAAAGAACCCCAAGGCGCTACCGTGCGAAACTTTGGGCAGATTGTGCCATCGGGCATGAACCCCAAGTGGCAAGCATTGGGCAGGCAAAGTTTGGCTATATATCAAGCTATACAGCAACAATTTAACATCAGTATTGTAAAAAACGGTAGCATTTACCTTGCCTCTAATGCCCAAGAAGTACAACTGATAGAAGAACTGCACCAAATAAATAAAGCAAATGATTACCCCTCTGAGCTGCTTACCGCCGAAGCCTGCCTGAAAAAATACCCCGCCCTGCGCAAAGATTACTGCCGGGCAGGCTTGTTTTTTCCCGATGAACTATCTGCCGACCCGCGCTATATGATACACCAAATACAAACCTACCTGCGGCAAAACCCCCGTTTTACCCATTTCACCCAAACCCTCATTACCCAAATTGATACCCAAACAAACGCCTGCAAACTGACCGACCACCTAAAAAAAACCTACCAAGCCCAAAAAGTAGCGCTTTGCTGCGGCAGCGAGTTTGAACTGCTCTACCCGCACCTTTTTTACCAAAGCGATATGGAAGTGGTAAAACTCCAAATGCTGAGGCTGCAACCCAACACATCGGTAAAACTGCCCGGCAATATCTTAACCGGCCTTACCATTAGGCGTTACGAAAGTTTTCAGCAATGCCCCTCTTACCAAGCCATAAAAGCCACCGAAAACCCACAAGCCTACCACAAAAAATGGGGTATTCACCTACTGTTTAAACAAGAAGCTGATGGCAGTATTATTGTGGGCGACTCGCACGAGTATGCCGATGCACAACATAAAGACCAACTCGATTTTTTTATCAGAGACGATATAAACCGCTATTTTATAGAAGAAACCAAAAAAATACTCAACTTACCCAACCTCCAAATACAAACCCAATGGGCAGGCTTTTATGCACAAGGTAAAAATACCGATATTTTTTACCATAACTTGCATGATAAAGTTCATATAACTACTGCCATAGGCGGAAAAGGTATGACCGCCGGCCCCGGCTTTGCACTGCAAAATATAAAAACCATTTTTAACCAATAATACCCGCAACTCCATGATTAAATTGGTTGTTTTTGATATGGCTGGCACTACCATAAATGAGCATAACGTAGTATATAAAACCCTGCACAGTGTAATTAACCAAAACGGCTACACCTTTACCCTAAACCAAGTGCTGGAACAGGGCGCCGGAAAAGAAAAAAAACAAGCAATTGCCGATACGCTGAGTTTGCACAACAAACCCGTTAAGCCCGAAGAAACCGATGCCCTTTATGCCCAATTTTTGGCTGCCCTTAATGATGCCTACCTGCACATGGAAGTAACACCCATGCCCGGCACCGAAGAACTTTTTGCTTACCTCCGCAGTAAAAAAATAGGCATAGTGTTAAACACCGGCTATAACCGCCCCACTGCAGAGCTGCTCTTAGCCAAACTAAACTGGCAACAAGGCATTCATTTTGACCACCTCATTACCGCCTCTGACGTGCCAAGAAGCCGACCTTTTCCCGATATGATTTGGCTGGCTATGCAGTACCACCAGCTTACCAACCCCCTAAATGTTACTAAAATTGGCGACTCTACCGTAGATATTGAAGAGGGTATCCAAGCCGGCTGCGGGCTTACCATAGGCATTACCACCGGCGCACATACCCGCCTGCAACTGCTGCAAGCAAAACCCACTGCCGTAATTGACCACCTAAGCGAACTGATGAACATGATGTAACACCCTCATCGGGTTTCCCTTTTCACCTTTTGTATTATCATTTTGCTAAGGTTTTTACGCAGCCTTTTAGTGGGTAAATGTATATGCTTATCCACAGGGTTATCCACAATTTTATCCTACTAATACCCCCTTGTTTGCCCAAATATACATTGCCCTTTATTTGGGCAAGGATATAAACATTTGCAAAAAATAACACTCATAAAATCCTGAAAATCAGATAGTTGTAAAAAATGGTTTTCCACAGTTTTATCCACATAAAGCCCACATTTTGCCTTGTGGGCGGTGAATAACCTGTTACTTATGCACCCCACTTATCCACAGGCAGGGTTTATACACTTATACACACCGTCTATCCACCAATTTTACACAACCATGACACAACTTGTCCACAAGCTATGAAGCGTTTAGTTATACACAAGCCCCAATAACCCTCTATTGTGCATAAATGCTGCAACCCTTACCAATCAATACCTAACGGCAACAATAGGGTGTTAATAAGGCTACATAAACTGTGCATTACTACCTGCTTATGTTATTGCGGTGTGGGGTTATTCACTTATGCACAGCCCTTTATTACTATGGTAGTTTTTTTTAAAAAAAAATAACACAAGTAATAATAGTATTTTTGCGCATTGGGGGTAAAATTGAAATTGTGTACCCAAGCCAAAACCAATCTGCAATCGGGCTGTTTTATTGGTGGTTATTGCCCAATTGCGGCTTACACAGCGCCATCAAAGCAGGTTAATCTATCGGGAACATCATTTTATTCTCCCCATGCCTTTAAAAGCCTTAAAAATCGGTTTGCAAAAATGCTTCACAATACCTACCTTGCAAGGCTTTTTTAGCCATAAACTGTGTATAACTATGGGCTTATGCACAACCTAATGTGGATAACTGACTTTTTTAACCATTTCCTAACCTAAAACTAATGTAAACTTAGTGTGCGCACTTGGTAAAACCTTTGCGGTAAAGCATTAAAGCCCATAGTTTTGCTGATTTATTCATCAATTTTGTTCACTATCTATAACCACTCACTATGAACCAACTTCACCGTTTCGTTTTTGGGTTTCTAATCTTGTTAGCAACCATTGCTAAGGCGCAGGTAATTACCTGGGCACCCGTTTTTCCGCTCGATTCTGATTCAGTTACCATTGTTTTTGATGCCGGCCAGGGCAATGGAGCGCTTGCCGGTGTAGCGCCACCCATTTATGCCCACACAGGCGTTATTACCAACCTAAGCACCGGACCCACCAACTGGCGCTACGTAAAAGCCCCCTGGGCTACCAACCTTCCCGCCGCTCAGTTGCAGCCCTTAGGCAACAACCTGTACCGCATAGGTTTTAGGATACGCGATTACTACGGCGTGCCGGCATCTGAACAAATTTTGCAACTCGCTTTTGTGTTCCGAAATGCCAACGGCACCATAGTAGGACGCTCTGCCGATGGATCCGATATTTACATGCCTGTTTACCAGCCCGGCTTATACAGCGCTTTTACGCAGCCTACCGCCAAACCGCTCTTTGTAAATGAGGGCGCCCCTGTTAATATAGAAGTTCAAACCAGCCAAACCGCCGATATTAACCTGCTTATAAACAATACCCCGGTAGCTGCGGCTACTGCTACACAGGCGCTCAACTACAATACCACCGCATCGGGCAGCGGGGTAAACTGGGTAAAATCGGTAGTAAACAATGGCGCTACCCAAGTGCTCGACTCGTTTTTTTACTTTACCATCCCCTCCTCTAACATTGCCCCGCTGCCGCCCGGCGTGCAAGATGGCATTAACTATATAGATGATAACACCGTTACCTTAGTGCTGTTTGCCCCGCTAAAACAGTTTGTTTTTGCCATTGGCAGTTTTAATAACTGGCAAATAAACGAAGACTACCTCATGCACCAAACGCCCGATGGCAACAAGTACTGGATTACCATTAGCGGACTTACGCCGCAGCAGGAATACACTTTTCAGTACCTGGTGGACGGTAATATACGCATTGGCGACCCATACTGCGACAAAATCTTACATCGGTTTGACGACCCCTTTATTTCCGCCTCCACTTATCCCGATTTAATTCCGTTTCCTACGCAAGCCCAAGGCAATATAGTATCGGTATTACAAACCGGACAAACGCCCTACAACTGGCAAACCACCGGTTATGTGCGTCCGCCAAAAGAAAATTTGGTTATTTATGAGCTGCTTATTCGCGATTTTTTGGGCGCTCATGACTATGCCAACCTTATAGATACCCTCCCTTATTTACAAAACTTAGGCATTAATGCCATAGAACTCATGCCCATTATGGAGTTTGAAGGCAATATCAGTTGGGGATACAACCCCATGTACTACTTTGCGCCCGATAAATACTACGGACCCAAAAACGACCTTAAACGCTTTATTGATGAGTGCCACGCCCGCGGTATTGCCGTTATATTAGATATGGTACTCAATCACTCCTTTGGGCAATGCGCCTTGTTCCAACTATACCCCAATGTAACCCAAAGCCCTTATTACAACGTAGAAGCCACCCACCCCTTTAATGTAGGGTACGATTTTAACCATGAAAGCCTTGCCACCCAATACTTTGTGGATAGGGTAAACCGATACTGGTTGGAAGAATACCGTTTTGACGGCTATCGTTTTGACCTCTCAAAAGGTTTTACCCAAACCAACAGCGGCTCTAATGTGGGCGCATGGAGCAATAATGATGCCTCCCGAATTGCTCTGCTCAAACGTATGGCTGACCAAATGTGGGATTTTGACCCCGATGCTTACGTTATTCTGGAGCATTTTGCCGCCAATAGCGAGGAAATTGAACTATCTAATTACGGCATGATGCTGTGGGGCAATATAGTGCATACTTACAACGAAGCTACTATGGGTTATTTGGGCGACTCTAACTTTGGCAGTGTTTCTTACAAAAACCGAGGCTGGACTTACCCGCACCTTATAGGCTACATGGAAAGCCACGACGAAGAGCGCAATATGTATAAAAACCTTAACTTTGGCAGCCAGTTTAATGCCGAACACAATGTGCGCAACCTTAGCGTGGCTCTTAGGCGTGTGCAGCAGGCATCGGCATTCTTTTATACCGTACCCGGTCCTAAAATGCTGTGGCAGTTTGGCGAAGTGGGCTACGATTTTTCTATCAATTACCCCACCAATACCGATGCCTCGCGCACCGACCCCAAACCCATACGCTGGGATTATGCCGAACATACACAACGCTACAACCTTTACAAAACAATAAAAGCCCTTAACGACCTGCGCCAATACCCCACTTTTCAAACTACCGATTTTTCTATTTCGGCAAGCGGGTATGCCAAGCGCATTTACCTAAACCACCCCACCATGAACGCCGTAATTTTGGGCAATTTTGATGTGGTTACCGCAAACGTATCGGGCGTTTTTCAGCACACCGGCACCTGGTACGATTACTTTACCGGCAATCCGTTTGAGGTAAACAATACATCGGTTACTTTTAACATGGCACCCGGCATGTTTTACATTTTTACCGACCAGCCCCTCCCCACCCCTGAGCTTACTTACCCCGTAGGCATTGGCGCTAATACATACAGCAGTTATGACTATAACCTTGCCTGCGCACCCAACCCCGTGCAAACGCAAACCCAAATAGCTTACCAACTGCCCCAAACCGCCCATGTTACCCTTACTGTTTATACCCTTATGGGGCAACACGTAAAAACCCTGCACACCGGCTTGCAACAACCGGGTAAACACCAAATTAACTGGAATACTGACAATGAAACCGGTAAACAAGTGGCGGCAGGCAACTACCTCATCAGATTGGAAGCCGGCAGTTACGTAGAAACTGCCAAAATAACCGTTATACGCTAAACCATCACCTTTAAAATACAAACCAACTACTTAAAAATCGCCTGCGGCAAAACCCAATGCCGCAGGCGGTTTTTATTTGAAATGGAGTTTGTAGGGTAAGGTAGCGGCGGCATGCAAGTAAAAAACGCCAAAGTAGCAGAGAGGGCAGAGATGGTCAATTATGCAATAGTTGTCAGGTAATAGTTCGTCTTTTTTGCTCCTTTTTTTACCAAGAAAAAAGTAGATAAGGTTAA